>JBGQJX010000111.1:0-10494 GCA_041499255.1 Ktedonobacteraceae bacterium
AAGGCATATTTTGCCAAAACACTTTCCGTTGCATCGCCAGGTCCAATATCGTACTGAACACTCTCGATCCCTTTATTCCAGATAATATAACCCGCAAGTCCTGCGTTAAATCCAGCACTAAGCTTTGCATCAAAAAAGGTTGTACGCTGATTGAGGGTGGCGGTTGTGACGGTCCCAGAACAGTCGCCGTTGGCCGTGCTATCAGCACAGATGCCTGATTCACCGACAAAGGCTGGTTTGTTGAGATTTCGGCAGATAGCGATTCGCTGCTGTATCTGTGAAGGCAATGGCGTTGCCACTTGTCCATAATCATGCCAGACATCGCAGAGGTCAACCTGGCCGCTGACAATCGTGGTGTAGTCTGTTGTATTATCACCTGCGCATTCTCTTGGAGCCCCCAGATCGACCATATGATTGGGATCAGCCGCTTTAATAGCAGCCGTCATATCATCGGCAAAGCTTCGCAAAACATAAGCGCCAGCAGCACCGCATGGGCCAGCATCCGGTTCATTTACAAGTTGCCAGAAAGCAATAGTTGGTTCATTGGCATAATGCTGCGCTAGTTTTATTGCATAATCACGGAATGAGAGTGGATATCCAACATTCGTTTGTTTATATCCTGACTGATACCAGGAAGATAGTTTTGTCTCTGTTGAAGGTTCACAATCTTTCCAGTGATTTACGAGCATTGGAACAATATCCAAACCATATTTCTTTGCATATGCAATATAGCGATCAAAATCGGTATAGGCACCATTATTGCTGCCACTTTGATAAAATGCCGTTCTAACGACATTGCCATGTGAAGCAGTTTTGATCTGAGAAAAAGTTGTATCAATTTCTGTATCCGTTGGTGGCCCACAGCCGGTTCCCATCCAATGCCAATTATATCCTATGAGACGAAGCGGTGAGCCATTCACCATCAAGTTTGAACCTGATTTGGTGACAAACGGACTTCCTGCTGCACGCTGTCTAAGGTTCTGTCGCTGCAAACTCGTTATGACCGTTATTGGAATAATAACCAGTAGTAAAAGAAATGCCGCAATACTTAGCACAAGGAAGCGCTTCCTAGAAGATGACGCCATTCTCTCTCCCATAAGTTTCTACCTTTTGAGACGTTGCTCTCTATTCCCTGCAAGTTTACGTTCCCGTTAGGCTCCCGTCAATACTGCGTATTGCCTCACGAAACATCTTACCATGCTGAGACCTTCCTCAGTGGTTGACTCATATACGTGAGAGTAAGCAGTCTAAGTAGAAGAAAGGCACAGGCAAAAGGGTAAAAGATACAATAGCATTCTTTCATGATACGTTTGTAGCTTATCTTCTCCCAGGCACTTCTATACACTAGAAGAGCAAGGGTGCTGTGCGGATTCAATGCTGGGCTGCGTGTGTATTGCTGATTATACTAAGTGGGTCACGCCGCAATTAAACAGGTGTTAAAAATGCCGCCTCTGAGCCTGGCAAGCCATATCGCAATGCCTACTCAATTGCGGCGTGACCCAGTAGGAACGTCTGCATATGGCGTAAGCGTTGACGTGTTTGTTTGCGGGAGGAAAAAACCATGTTGGCAACACAACCCGATATCGATACCATCTCCATCACACGCACCTTCGACGGCATCGAAGCCGCCGCCCATCGCGTCATCTCACAAACGGGCGGTATGGCCTCTGTCATCAAGGACGCTAAAATTGCGGTACTCAAACCCAATTTTGTGGCCGGCAGGTCCGCCGAGACAGGGTCAACCACCAGCTTTGCCTTGCTCAAGGCTGTCGCTGAAGAGGTACACGCCTGTGGCGCAGAGCCGGTGCTCTGTGAAACCCCTGGTACCGAGTTTGACCGCGAGGCCACCTATACGATCCTGGGAGTAGAGAAATTCTGCGCGGACAATGTCATCCGCATTGTGCGGATCGACCCGGAGGGTGGCGAACAGGACTGGATCGAACTGCGGCCTGCGGGCCGCTTCCGCATCCCCCATTTCATGCAGGAAGCCTGCTTCATCAACCTACCGGTGCTCAAAACGCATGTCGTCTCAACCATGACCCTGGGCATGAAAAACCCGATGGGTATTCTGCCGCGTCCCGACCGGCGGGCCATGCATACCCTTGGGATTGCCCAGTGCATCGTTGATATGAATCGCGGCATCAAGCCCGACCTGACCATCGTCGATGGCAGCGTTGATCAAGATGGCGAGGGGCCGCTTTATGGCGATAAAGCCGACCTGCAAGTATTGGTGGCTGGACGCGATAGCCTGGCCGTTGACCTGGTCTGCTGCCAACTGGTCGGCATCAAGCCACGCGCTATCCCGCACCTGAAGCTGGCCCTAGAGCAGCTGGGCAAACCATCGTGGACTTTGGTTGGTGAAGACGTTGGCGTGATCAAGCAGTTTCGCCTCCCAGAGCAGAAGTCGCTCTACCGCTTCATCTTCTGGCTAATGTACCCATTAGACTACCCCTATAGCTGGATTGCCGAGCGTGGCAGGCATTTCTGCACAACACTATACAGTACAGGGTTAGTCGGGACTCGTCCACAGATCAACGAGGCAAGCTGCACGCGCTGTGGCATCTGTGTCGAAACCTGCCCACTGCCAGACGTGATTGATCTGAAAACACTGCAGGTGAACTATAAGACCTGCCAGCGTTGCCTGCTCTGTTACGAGGCCTGCCCGGAGAACGCTATCAGCGTCAAGGGTTATTCAGGTACGAGGAGGTCATCATGACCACAGTAGTAACAGGTGCAACTGGCTTCCTGGGCAGCGCCCTGGTGACCGAACTGATAAAAGACCAGCAATCGGTGCGTATACTCGTACGCGACGAAAAAAAAGCGCGCCAGCAATTCGGTAACGCAGTAGCGATCGTTCCAGGAGATATCACCGATGCGGCGCCAGTCCAACAGGCGGTCGACGGCGCAACCACGATGTACCACCTCGCGGGGCGCCTCTATCATCCCAGCACCACGGCAGAACTGTATCGCCAGACACACGTGGAAGGCACGCGCGTTCTGCTCAAGGCGTGCCGGGGACAAAAGCAGTTACGGCGCATCGTGCATGTCAGTACCACTGGCGTGCATGGTGTCACGGGTGAGGTGCCCGCCACCGAGGAGGCGCCTTTTGCCCCTACCAATCCCTACGAGGCCACCAAGCTGGAGGGAGAACTGCTGGCACTCAAAGCCCACCAGGAGCAAGGTCTACCCGTGACTGTGGTGCGGCCCGGGCTTGTCTATGGACCCGGCGACCTGCACCTGCTGGGCTTCTTTGTAGCGATTAAAAAGGGCCTGTTTCGCGCCATTGATGGCGGGAAAGCCTTGCTGCACCCTGTCTATATTAATGACCTGGTGGCCGCTCTTCTCCTTTGCGCCGAGCGACCTCAAGCTCCTGGTCGCAGCTATAACATTGCCGGAGAGCATCCCGTTACTGTGCGCGAGCTTGCGGCGGCCATCGCGCACGCGCTGGACAGAGAACTCCCTGGGGGAAGTATCCCGCTCTGGCTTGCCAACCTTGCCTCGGATGTCTTTGCCATAATACCAGGCATGAAGGGTGAGCGCGCTCCACTGACGCGCAGTCGCGTCAAATTTCTGACCAATAGTCGCGTCTACGATATAAGCCGGGCCACATCCGAACTGGGCTACGCGCCCAAAGTCGGGTTGGAAGAAGGCATGAAACTGACAGCCACGTGGTACTACAAGCATGGTTATTTGGACGACTCATCTAGAAGTTGGAGGACAATTCGATGAAAGTGTTGATTACTGGTACCACCGGTTTGCTGGGCGGGCACCTGATTCAAGAATTGCAGCGGCGCGGTGACCAGATTCGTGCGCTGGTCTTGCCGGCAGAAAATGCGGAGAAGCTGATAGCGCAGGGGGTAGAGGTGGTGCGAGGGGATGTGACGGATGCAAGCACGCTGGCCCCAGCCGTCGAGGGCATCGAAATGCTGGCCGCCTATCACGAGAAGGCTCCTAGCAATGTCTACAACATCTCGAATGATCGCCCTCTTACCCAGCAAGAGATATTCAATGCTATTGCAGATGACGTCGACGGGAAACGTCCTAGACGGCACCTGCCCTATCAGCCTATCTACTATGGCAGCATCGTTGCAGAGAAGGTTGCCTTTATCACTCATAGCAAACCGATTGTGACGCGGCTTGGTGCAATGATGTTTGGCACAGATAATAGGCATAGTGTGGAGAAGGAACGACGCGAGTTGGGCTATGAGCCAGAGGTCGATATACGGGAAGGTATCAGGCTAGCAGCAGCCTGGTTCAATGCTGGCGGTATGGAACAGCTGTTTGTCATCCAGGCCAGTCAATATGCCCCGCTCGGAGGAGTGCGAAAGTCATGAAAGGTTTCCTCCGCGCCCCTGCGACGAAAGTAATCATCGGCCTCCTGATAGGCATAGGGCTGTTATATCTCGTCTCACGCTTTGTAAACATCGCCATAAGCATACGCATGCTGCAACAAAACCTGATGACACCTCGTGGCATCGTCCTCGCCCTCCTCTCGGGTGCCTCCTTCCTCCTCGCGTTCTCCATCCGGGGCATCCGCTGGAAACTTTTCCTGAACCCCATTGGCGAAGTCAGCACCTTCACGGCTATTCGGCTCGTCCTCATTAGCATCTTTCTCAACTTCCTCCTGCCAATCAGTAGCGGCGAAATCGTCAAGACCCTCATCCTCAAACGCATCGCGGCCATACCCGTCAGTCGATCGCTACCCACCGTCGCCATGGACAGGTCGTTTGACTTGTTGCCTGCCCTCTTCCTCATGGTCATCGTACCGCTCCTGGGCCTGCAGATGGATATCAAGCTCTGGTTAATACTGGGCATCGTTGGCGGATTACTCATCGGCCTGGCCCTCTTCGTTGGATTGGCGGTGTGGAAACGCACCGCTGCCATCACCCTGCTGCGAAAAATAACGAGTATACTCCCAAGAGCCATAGGGGGCAAGATCGAAGCCTTTACTACTGGCTTTGTCGACTCGCTGCTCATCGGCGCAAGCCGCCCAAAGATTTTCATCCCCGCGGTGCTGCTCACCTGCGTAGCCGTCGTCTTTGACAGCCTCTACGCCATGTTCGCCTTCTGGACCATTGGCTTCCCCATCCCCTTCAGGACAGCTATCTTCGGATACACCCTCTACAACATGTTCTACATCTTCCCAACGCCTCCCGGACAGGTGGGCAGCAACGAAGCCATGGGCCTGCTTGTCTTCAGCGAACTACTGCGTTTGCCACCGGACAAAGTTATCGCCATGTTCATCTTTTCCCATCCCTGGGCCGCTCTGCTCATGTGTACGGCTGGCCTCGTATGTCTGAAGACACTCGGCCTGACGGTCCCCATGGCGATGAAAGCGGGGATTGGAAAGAGCGAAGATACGCTTGTCCCAGAGAAACAGGAAGCGTCTGTCTTGCATCCGTAACTCTAAAATACTCAGCAGCGAGAGCTTTATAGAATTCAAGCGAGGAGCGATGGAGACTTCAAATTGGTCAAACTACAGCCCCTCTCGCGCACGTTGGATATTGTTAGATTAAAGCGATTCAACTTGCCTCGTAACGAAGAAAGCGCGCGACGAATTGGCCTCAATTCCTGAGGCCATGTGCCACGGTCTTGCGCCTCCTGTAAACGTTGTCGGCAGCGTGCAATGGAGGATGTGGTGACGGTGTTCGAGGAAATATGGGAAAGTAACGTCTCGTAGGGACAGTAGTACGGGAAAGACCCTAGAAGTGGTATAAGCATGCTCATCTCATTTGCACTGAAACGCTGCTCGATGATAAGTTCTGGTCCATCGGTGAGAAGGGACAATGTACGTGTTTCTTGATTTAATGCCAACGCCTGATCGGGGGGCAGCAAGCCTGATAAAGAATAATGAGTAACATTTGTCTTCATGTTATTGTCTTGTTTGAGGTGAAGCAGGTAGGTCTTCTGCATAAGTCCTCCTTCTAAACCGCATCTCCTAAATAGGAAACGAGATTACATGGGCGCGAAAGGCGGCATTGCCTCAGCACAAGAAGAATATCCGATGGGCGCAAAAATGCACCACAATTACAACATCATGCTATCTGGAATGATATTTCAAAGGTCTTCGGGGGTATAAGGAATGATCTGCTTAACCCCAAAGAGTATGGTAACACAAAAAATTCTAAAAGTAAAGTGTTCAATCGTTTTAACTGTTCAATAAACAGTGAAAATAAAAGAATAATAAAAGAATTTTAAATGCAAAAGCGATACTACCAGGGTATATCTCAACGGGAGTTAACCTCCCTCCCACTGGGTTTATGAGATTTAATATGCGCAATAATCGGATTATCAATCCTCAAAAAACTGGTCATCATGTTCCGAAAAGTCGGCTATCACATTCCACTAAGTGAGTCATTATAGGGCGGCTTTTGATGTCTTTATTGGGTATACTCTGACTTGGAAGAAATTGAAAAAACAATGTCATCCAGGTGATTTCTATATTCTTTCCTTTCCCAATGCATTGCGGCAGCAACGACGCTATTCGCCGATACCGGGTTAGTGTGCTCAAAAAGCCACGTGCCAGTAGCGCACCACAGCAGTTCATTGGCTTATAGAGTAAGTACAGATGCTGGATTCCTTTCGAGGGGAGCATTCATGATTGCCATTCAACGTCCGCTATTTGGGGCTGAAGAGGAAGCTGCTATTATTCGAGTTCTGGGATCAGGTTGGCTTTCACAAGGAGAGCGTGTTGCGACCTTTGAGCAGCGCTTTGCCGAACTATGTCATGTGCAAAACGCTGTCGCCGTTTCTTCTGGGACCTCTGCACTTCTTCTTGCGTTACTCGCGCATAAAATTGGCCGTGGTGACGAAGTGATTACCACTGCCTTTGGTTTTACTGGAGCTGCCAATGCTATACTGATTACGGGTGCCACTCCCGTGTTTGTCGATATTGAACCGGATACCTACACGATTGATCCTATTCAGGTGGAGACGGCTATTACACGCCGCACAAAAGCAATCCTGCCGGTGCATTTATATGGTCACCCGTGTGATATGAATCGTTTGAGGGAGATCGCGGAGGCTTATTCTGTCGCGCTTATCGAAGATGCATCGCAAGCGCATGCAGCCACAATAGACGGAAGGCCTGTGGGGAGTTTTGGGACGGGATGTTTCTCATTCTATGCGACCAAGAACATAACGACCGGTGAGGGCGGGATGGTCACGACCAATGATCCCGCCATCGCTGAACAGGTGAGCCTTCTGCGCAACCAGGGGCAAGCAGCGCGCTACTACCATATAGTTCCGGGATATAGCATGCGCATGACGGAGCTACAAGGCGCCCTTGGCGTCGCCCAAACTGAAAAACTAAATGACCTGACAGAGAAGCGCATTGCCAATTCGGCATTCTTGACAAAACATCTTAATGGAGTAGTGCAGACCCCAGTAGTGCGTCCCGGATATCGTCATGTTTACCACCAATATACTATTAGAGTTCCTCTAGGTCGTAACGAATGGGTGGCCAAGTTACGATCACAAGGAGTTGAAACGGCGGTTCTGTACGCTATTCCAATTCATCGACAACCTTACTATCAGCGTATGTCCTCTCTATTTCACGTCTTAAGCCCGGGTAGAAGGTCACCTGTGAAAGGCGGAAATCCTTCCGCGCGCCTGCCAGTAACAGAGAGCGCTGCAGAGCAGGTATTATCGCTCCCTGTGCATCCAGCACTGAGTGAGGTAGACCTCCTAAAGATTGCAAAGGAGGTAATTGCATTATGCGATTGAGGATTGCAGAACGGTGTCGAAAAACTCAATAGTAACTGTACTTTATTTTGACGAGTAATACAGTCTAATCAAAGGGAATGAAGGTAGTGAAGACACAAATATCAGAATTTGAAAATGCTCCAATACGAGTGCTGATAGTCGACGATCACGTGATTCTGCGTCAGGGGATATGCGTGATGCTGAACGATGAGCGTGATTTCGACGTTGTGGGAGAGGTCGAAGATGAGAGGGCAGCAGTATTACTCGCCACTGAGTTAAAACCGGACATCGTTCTCATCGATATCTGCCTGGGAACGACCAATGGACTGGATATAGCAAAGCAGTTGATGCGCTGTTGCCCCGATACACATATCGTGCTGTTCGGCGGTTCCAACAATGATAAACTTCTTTTCGATGCTCTACGAATTGGCGTACATGGCTTCCTACAAAAGACATTATCTATTGATGATTTGCGGAGATCACTACGCGCTGTGCAGAGCGGTGAGCGTGTTCTGGGTGAATCCCAGGCTACTACGCAAGTGGCAATTGAGTTTCATCGACTGACCAAAGAGCAGAACCGCCTGTTTCGCGGGATCAGCATGGCTGAAGTCGAGTTAGTGCGACTTGTTTCGAACGGATGCACCAATAAAGAGATCGGACAACAACTGTTCTGGAGCGAGATCCAGGTCAAACGTAAGATGCAGGATATTTACCGGAAGTTGCAGGTCACTGACCGCGCACAGGCAGTCGCAGTGGCTATGCGCGACGGTCTGATTTAAACAAAGCAGAAAGGGGACAGCAATGGCAGAGTGCCCGCAGTGCGGAACCATGAATGAGGACGACATCAAAAATTGCCGGGGGTGCCGCATCAACATGTACTGGGCCTTCCAGCATTATGAGGAACTGGCAGGGCTACGCGAAGCGAGCAAGTTAGCGTCTCGCCCTGAAACAGCCTCCTTCTTGATCGAAACCAGCAAGAGAATCGATGAAGGCCCCACCGTCGGTTGGCTACACAATACGATCAAGAAGTTTGGCTTGAAAGCCGCAGGGAAAAAAGTCTCTACAATAGCAGAGTGAAAGTGCTCACGACAAGGACTGTGATTGTCCGGTTTTAAAATAACCACATAGTCTCAAGGAATGTAGATCGAGTTGATATAGTACGCGGAGGCAAAGTATGACGGTACTGGTGACGGGGGCGACAGGATTTGTCGGTAGCCACCTGGTGGATCTGCTGGTGGAGCGTGGTGAGCGCGTGCGTATTCTCGCTCGGCCTGGAGAAGAAGTTACCAGGTTAGCGCAGGTCGGTGTTGAGATCCACCGGGGCGATCTAACTGACCGCGCGTCGTTGGAAGCTGCGGTCGATGGTGTAGATCGTGTGCTGCATTGCGCGGCGCGCATGGGTCCCTGGGGTCCTGAGGCCGAATACGAGCTGGTCAATGTGCGTGGGCCCAAGATCCTGGCGGAGGCCGCAATGGCTGCCGGTGTCCGGCGGTTCGTGCATGTCAGTTCGATAGATGTGCATGGCCTTGCCGTAGGTGACAGGGTCGACGAGATGGCTCCGTACGGCATTGAGCGGGATCCCTACTGCCGAAGCAAGATTGCGGGCGAGAGCGCGCTACAACACCTGATCAAGGAAAGGGGCGCGCCGGTGACCATTGTACGACCCGGCTTGATTTACGGGCCGCGCGATACCAACAGCTTCGGCCGCTTCGCCAGGCTGGTGGAGCAGGGCAAGATGGTCATCATTGGCTCCGGCAACAACCACCTGCCGCTGATCTACGTCAGGGACGTGGCACAGGGCATCTTGTTGGCCAGCGAAGCAGACCAGGCGATTGGCAAAGCTTACCTTTTGGTCAATGACGAGCCGGTAACTCAGCGTGACTACTTCAACGCCATAGCCAGGGAGCTAGGTGTACCGCCGCCCAGCTGGCATATTCCCTACCGCCTGGCTCTCGCCCTGGGCGCGACGGTTGAGATGGTGGGCCACCTGACGCGCATGAAGCAACCGCCACCGCTCATGCGCTTTGGGTTGCAACAAATGGCTGGTGAGAATCGCTTCGTGATCAGCCGGGCGCGCCGTGAGTTGGGCTTTTCGCCCCAGGTGAACCTCGCCGACGGTGTTCGTCAGGGCATTGCCTGGTATCGAGCAACACGTCGCGCGTAGAGTACAGAAGAGGAGCAATCAAGATGGAGATACTGATTACAGGAGGGAATGGCTTTGTGGGTCGCCATCTCATCCCGGCGCTACAAGAGCGCGGTCACAGCGTGCGTGTACTCGCATCCCCTAAAGGGGACACCACCTGGCTGGAACAGCGCGGTGTAGCCATCTTCCGTGGCGACATCCGCACCCAGGAAATGCTCACGGAGCCTATGCGCGGTTCAGACGCTGTATTTCACCTCGTTGCCAATACCAAGAAGTGGGGCCCGTTGCAGGACTCCTATGCTGTGAATGTCACTGGCACTAAGAACGTCTGCCGGGCGGCATTGGAGGCGGGCGTGCGCCGCCTCGTACACATTAGCACGTTTACGATCTACAACATGATGATTGGTCGACCGGTGACGGAAGATGATCCAGTGGCACCCCTCAACGAGCCCTACAGCGTGACCAAGGCGCAAGGTGACATGCTGGTACAGCGTATGATCCGCGAAGATCACCTGCCTGCCGTTATCGTCAGACTGGGTGCGCTCCTCGGTCCAGGAGACAGCCGGAACTTTGGACGTCTTGCTGACCGCGTACGCGCCGGAAAGGGTATCATTGTTGGCTCCGGGAACAACGTCGTGCCTTTCGTC
>JBGQJX010000112.1:0-10466 GCA_041499255.1 Ktedonobacteraceae bacterium
ACCGCAGTTTGAGGCTGGGAAAGCCGAGGTGGATCGGGGAGCGGGCGTGATCAGCGATCCCGCTGTGCATACGCGGGTGTTGGACGAGCTACAAGCCTGGATACGGGAGTTTACTCCGTTCAAGGTGAAGGGGTTGACCGATTCACCGATCTATGGACGGGATGGCAACCGGGAGTTTTTGATTTATTTGGAGTTGGAGTAGGCGGTTCTGGTGGTCGGAGCAGATAATGCGTGGAGCCACTGAAACGTCTGGGCGAGATGATCGCTCTTGAACACCAATGACCCTGGGACAACAAGATCGGCACCCGCGTTACGTAGTAAAGGGACGGTCTGCTCACGAATTCCCCCATCTACCCCGATTTTCACCCGCCCCTCATAGCCATGGTCGCGTATCATCTGCCTGACGGTTTGCTCACGTGTATACGTGGTGGGATCAAGCGACTGGCCTTTGACTCCAAGCCGTGTTCCCATTAGAAGGATCAACTGGACCTCACCTAGATATGGCACAACTACTTCTGGCGGGGTTTCCAATTGCAACGCTAAACCGGCGGCAAGACCGCGCCGATGGATCTGCTCAATCGCGGTGGAAGCCTCTGCCCCATTTTCATAATGCACGGTAATGAGATTTGCTCCAGCATCGGCAAAAGCACTTATATGAGTTGCAGGATGCTCTGTCATCAAATGAACGTGAAATGGCACGTCGGTCCAGGGTCGAAGCGCCGCAATCTGGCCTGGAAAGAAGAGCAATGCTGGCACAAAATGCGCGTCTGCAACATCCAGGTGAAACATATCAGCGTATGGTTCCATACGTTTGATCTCCGCACCAGGAGTAGCGAGGTCAGCAGACCAGAGCGACACATCAGCAAGAAGGTGATCAGGCCATGATGTCCAAAAATTCATGTGCTCTCCCTGTATTAGCGATAATCTGGCACAGTAACTTGTGCAGCTCTGGGCCAATATGGCGAGATCGAGATCGCTATTGAGGCATATCTCCTATTCAGCGACTTTGGTAAAACGAAAGATACGAGGGTCAAGGAACTGGTCAAACTCGTCATAGCTAGGGCTCGAAAATTCGGAGACGATGGCTCCTTCGTCTCCCGATTGGAACCAGTGCCAGGTGTTCGGCGGGATCGTGTACTGGTCTCCAGGATGCAGTTCGATCTCGTGAAAGATCGTGTAGTATGCTTCGCTGCCTTCCGGTACGCGCGCCTGAATCGCCTGGCTCGGCTCGCCCTCTACGTAGAGCCAAACCTTGCCCCAACGGCAGCGAAAGGTCTCCTGCTTGCCTGGATTGCTATCGCTGAGCGGTGGATGGCGATGCTGTGCGCACGTCTGACGGGGTGTCATGACAAGTTCTTTCGCGCAGTAACGATCATTGTTGATATAAATGACAAGTTCCAGACCGGTGCGCTCCAATTCACTCAGGCCAAAGTCGACCACCTCAATCTGTGTTTGTTCTTGCGGTGTCAACACAATACCAGCTTGAGCTAATGTGCGCGTCACCCGCTCTTGCATCTGGCGTACCTGACTTTGAGTTAACATATATACCTCCCTGGGTAGGAATGAAAGGCCTTCTAGAGGGCAACAACGAGAGTCTCTCCATCATCGAAGGTTGCTGTCTAGATTATTCGATATCCCTTTCGCTTTCGTTATATGTCGTAATATGTATCTCCTCAGGTGCATCATGAAGCTGTTTGACCACCTGGGTGTATTCAGCGCCAACCATCAAACCCACCACTTCATTCTCATTGGTCTCGCTGATTTTTACTTCACCGGCATTGCTCCCACGACGCATCACGATCGCCCTGTCCGCCACAGCAAAGACATCCTTCATATTGTGGCTAATCAGGATGACAGGAACGCCCTGATTGCGTAACGTGCGTATCAGTTCCAGCACTCTAAGTTGCTCCGGTACACCCAGTGCGGCAGTTGGCTCGTCCATGATCATTAAACGGGCTTTCCAGTACACAGCACGGGCGATGGAGACGGCCTGGCGTTGACCGCCTGAGAGTTGGCGGATAGGGTTGCGCAACTCAGGAATGCGGATATCCAGTTGATCGAGGACCTGGCGTGCCTCGCGAAGCATATAGGAGCGATTAAGCACTCTTAAAATGCCGAGTTGGTGGCGCATTCTCTCACGGCCCAGGAAGATGTTTGCACTGGCATCGAGATTTTCGCACAGAGCCAGATCCTGGTAGATGGTTTCTATCCCGCGCCGTCGTGCTTCCAGCGGCGTAGAGAACGATACAACTTGACCATCAAGAAGAATCTGGCCGCCGTCAGGTTTATAGGCGCCAGAGATCATTTTGATGAGCGTTGACTTTCCCGCACCATTGTCTCCGAGGAGTCCTACCACTTCACCGGGGTGAATGTCCAGGCTGACATGATCTACCGCGACCAGGCCACCGAAGCGTTTATAGAGATCTTTGACTTGTAAGATAGGTTGTACATCAGCCATCATGTGTTTCTCCTGTTTCCATTAACTGCGCTCAACCAGTTGCTTTTTCGCCTGATCGACAAGAACAGCCAGGATAATTACCGCGCCCACAGCAATGAACTGCCAGAATGGATTAATGCCCAGAAAAATCAGGCCATTCTGAATGATTGAGATAATCAGCGCGCCGATCACCGTGCCGAGGATGGTTCCCTCGCCACCCAAGAGGGAGGCGCCACCGATAATCACCGCTGCGATGGAGGTGAGGAGGAGTGGATCACCCACATCTGCGGCCCCGTTGCTGAAGCGCAGCGTGTAGAGCACACCCGCCAGGGATGCCATGAGAGCCGAAAGCACGTAGATCAGAATGGTATGACGAGCCACGGGGATACCCGCGCGCCGCGAAGCCTCTTCGCTCCCACCAACAGCGTACGTATGTCTTCCAAAGCGCGTCTGCGAGAGCAGCCAGGCACAGATAATGGCCACAACGACCAGGAGAATCAAGGGAAAGGGAAGCAGTTGAACAATCTGACTGGGACGCACTCCCTGTAAATCTGAAGGCAGGTGGAAGAAGCTCACACGTCCATCGGGCAGCAAGTACAGCAGGTAACTATTGCCGATCTGGCCGACGCCATTCGTCTGTATGCTGACAGGTTGTCCACCGGAGAGAATAAAGCCCGCGCCACGAGCTATCCCGTACATACCCAACGTGACAATGAAGGGCGGCACACGCAGTCGGGCAATGATCAGGCCGTTCACCAGGCCGGGAAGGAAACCAACGCCCAGGCCGGCAGCCAGGCCGGCCAGCACCACAAGGGGCAGTGGCGCGCTGTCCCCCAAGCGACTCATGACCAGGGCAGCGGCGACCGACGCCATGCCCATCACAAAGCCTACCGAGAGATCGATGCCTCCTGAGATAATGACGAAGGTCTGACCCAAAGCCATAATCAACACCAGCGCCATGTCTGCGCCAATAGTTTGGAAGTTGTAGATGTTCAGGAAGCCTTGCCCGGTGAGAGAGAAGAAGATAAGCAGCAGGATCAAGAACAGCCACGACCACCCCCTACTGACGAGATCAAGTGGTCTCAGAGCAGTCTTCCCTGGCTGGCTCTGCTTTGCATCCGGTGTAGCTACATTAGACACTTTCATAAATCGCTCCTGTGCCGGTGGCAAGAAGCCACCGGCACGCTAACTAGCTACTCTTATAGATGGCAGCCTGCGAAGCTGGATCGTTCACATTGGTTTTGTCGATGACGACATAGCCTGTGGGGACGCGCTTCTGAATGGAACTGGTTTTACCAGTCATAGCGTACACTCCGTATTGAACAGCGGTGCTCCCCATGTCAGCCGGTTTCTGGGCAATGACCAGGTCGACCGCGCCGTTATTGAGATCAGTGATAGCCCCCTGAGGCGCATCAAAATTCGCGATCTTGATCTGCCCCGTCTTGTTGGCATTCTTGACGGCCTGGGCGGCTCCCTCAGCGCTGAACAGGTTGGTGCCGAAGATGCCATTAACCAAGGCTCCCTTGCTGCTCGACAACAACGCCGAGACTTGCTGGGAAGCGATAGCGGCACTATCGTTGTCATAATTCGAGCCAACGAGCGTCACCGCCCCATTCGTAGCATTAATCGCCTCTACGCATCCCTGTTGCCGCTGATCGGTGGTACTGATACCAGGAGACACATTTTCAATGTAAATGCCGCCTTTGTTGCCGATGGCTTTGATAAGGGCATCCCCGGCTATCTTTCCTCCCTGGACGTTATCGGAGCCAATGTAGGACAGCGGGAAGGTCACAGGACCACTTGCATAGTCGCCATTGCCAATAAAGGTGTCTACAGAAATGACCTTGATGCCCGCGTTGTGCGCATTCTGCAATGGCGCGATCATTGCTTGCTTATCGCATGCCGCGATAATCATCACGTCGACCTTCTTTGCGATGTAAGCATCAACAATAGGCGCCTGGAGGGTAGCGCTGAACTGAGCGGGTCCATCGACGAGGAGCTTCACCCCTAGTTTATCCGCCATCTCCTGCGCGCCTTTCTGCATTGTGACGTAAAAAGGATCTCCCTTGACGCCTTGTATCAGTACGAATGTATAGCTCGCGGGGGTAGCGCCGGGGGTCGAGGTGCTGCCTCCCGTTGAGGTGCTGCCCCCACACGCGGCCAGGAGGCTACCTCCGGCGAGGACAGCAGCTGTTCCAGCGAGAAATTCACGACGACTAAGGGATTTGTTTCCAAGTTCTGTGTCTTCCATCTCAAGTTCCTCCTTGAAAATAATACATACAAACAACATTCTGACTAAGGACCGCTACGACAATTCCAGTTAATACCTCCTTTCCCCTCTGAAGAAGATTTATCAAAGCCGTTTGAAAGGTGATTATTCGAGGACACCTCATTTCCCGGCAGGGGCGGTCACTTTATACTCCTCCTTTTGAATACGCTACAACCGGATTTGATATCACACTCTTTACTCAAATTAATAGGCGGCGAGCTGGCAGATATGTTTGTTCATAGATCGTGTTGTAGATCTCGACCGCCCGCGTGTCAGGCTTATAGATCTGAACTGTGTGCAGGACCGCAGAGGCTGCTTCCTCGCCCGAGTGAAAGATATTCGCGCCCAGGCCTGCAAGCAATGCTGCACCAGTTGCTGCTGCCTCAATAATCTGAGGTACTTTGATCGTGCAACCGGTTATTTCTGCCTTGATCTGTAACAAAGGCGTGGCTTGAGTAGTGCCACCAATCATAGTAATTTCGGGCTGAGGTGGTGCGATGCCCAGGTTACAGAGCATCTCCGTATTATCGCGCAGCCAGAAAGCGAGGCCTTCCATGAGCGCACGCACCAGTTCTGGACGGTTGTGAGAAGGTGTCAGGCCAAGAATTGCTCCGTGTGCTGAGCTTTGCCCGTATGGTGTTCCTGAACCAAGGAAGGAGGGTAAAACGAGAGCGCCGCGTGAGCCAGGAGGTATCTCCGCGGCTTCAAGTAGCGCCTGGGCGTAGATCTCTGGGGAGACGGTTCCCTGTTTTCCCTGACCATAGAGCAATGTAACAATCCATTCAAGCGCGCCTCCGGCGAAGTTCAGCATACCCAGGGTGGCGTAGGTATGCTGTATGACATATGCATAATTGGGGTAGCCTGCTGCCAATAGTTCCCGACCAGGGTGGAATGCATCGCTCAATGCCAGGATAACGCTAGCCGTACCCATTGATTCAAGCAGGTGACCTGGACGTGTTACTCCTGCGGCTAACGCGCCACAGAGATGATCGTGTCCGCCTGTACACACAATTGTCTGTTGTGGCAAGCCCGTCTTCTCGGCAACTGCTTGGCGCACGGTACCAATAGCAGTACCACTGGGAAAGGCAGGCGAGAACCATGCAGCAGGTAGCCCTGCCTGCTGGAGGAGTGGTTCTGACCAGGTGAGCGAGCGCTGATCGAAGAGCATGGTGCGTGAGGCGATGCTATAATCGGTAGCAATGCTGCCACTCAGCTTCCACAACACAAAATCCTCAATATTTAACCAGTGATGGATACGTTCAAAAACCTGTGGAACGTGATTACGCAGCCAGAGCAGCTTATTCACGCCAAACATTGGGAGTGGAATCTGTCCTGTAATGGTAAAAATGCGCTCTTGACCAACCGTGTCCTCCCACCATTGTGCCTCCGCGGCAGCACGTTGGTCATACCAGGCAATGGCAGCGTACAAGACATTTCCATCAGCATCCACGGGGAATGCTGACTCCCCCATGCTGGCAACAGAGATAGCAAGGATGCGTTCAGGTCGATCACAATGCTGAACAGCAACTTGAATGCTCTGCAGGACTGTTCCCCATAAGTCTTCTGCGTCAAATTCGCTCCATTCCGTCACTGGATGGCGCGCTATGTTGCGGCAACTACCGACGGCGCAGATATGCCCTGTGTCTACATCGAAAATGACCGTTTTGGTATTCGTTGTGCCAACATCGACGCCGACGAGATACATAATGGCACTCCTTCGTATACTCTCGTGTGAAGATAAGAGCTGTTTCTCCGCGAACATCTTCTTTATATCATGTGTAACGGTTTGCTAATGTAGCTTACTTGCTTTCACGCAATATACCTAGTGCGTCATCCACGCTGACATCATGATGAACGAGGGCCACCAGGGCCTGTGTCATAGCTGTGGGGGACGCGGCTTGCCAGACGTTACGACCAATGACGACACCAGCCGCGCCCGCGTCCAAAGCGCCACGAATGGAATCCAGGAATTCTCGATCACTATGCGTTTTCGGACCACCTAATACCAGTACTGGCACATAGCTCGAGCGAATGACCTTCCTAAAGCTTTCGCATTCACCTGTATAGAAGGTTTTTACAATATCGGCCCCATTTTCGGCGGCCATGCGGCATGTATCTGCCACTGCATCAACCGCACGAGCAGCCGGATGCTCTTCGAACCCATACGGCAGAGCCTCAGCCATAACGGGGATGTTCCAGCGATGAGCTTCTGTCGCCATGCGAGGGAAGTAAATCGTCGAACCATGACCATTCACAACGCCTGGGAAATACATGGCGGCGGCAGCGTCTGCTCCTGTTGTGAGAATGTCATCAATACCTATGATGAGTTCTCGTGGATGTTCCAAAAAAGGCGATGTGGCACCATCACAGCGTATCATTAAGCCAATATCTTTGAGCTGCTTGCTAAAATGCCGAGCAATACCAATGCTGGTCAGGATCGCATCGGCGCCGCCAGCCATCACTTGCTCCATTACCTTCTGCGGGTTTTCAAAGCCAGCAACAGCGCCATCAGTAGTTCCATGATCCATCGCGATGACCACGGATCGTCCATCCACGCCGAAGAGTCGATGAAAGCGTCTACCTAAAAGTTCTATCATAAAATCTTCTTCTTCCTTTCTTTGAAAAAAAACATGAGGAACGCTTAATAATTCCTGATGCTCACCTGGTGGAAATAGTGCATAAGCGTATCACGAGGGGGCAAGTTGTAGCTAAGATGCGAAATTACTCCCATTGAGAAGGCAGTAGCTAACCGTGCGCAATCAGCCAGGCTCAACCCCTGTATTTGAGCTGTAACGAGACCGGCGACCATGGCATCTCCTGCCCCAAAAGTCTTCTTCACCGTCATGCCAGGGGGAGCCGCAATAAGCGTTGTTGCTTGCTCAACCAGCATCGCGCCCTGCCTTTCCATTGAGACAACGACCAACTCAATGTCTTCATTCAAGATTTGATGGGCAGCTTGCTGAATCTCGGCTTCGCTCGTCAAAGAATGTCCAATGAGATGTTGAAGTTCCTCAATATTTGGCTTTACGATAGTTGGACCCGCCTGTATACCCTCACGGAGAGCTTCCCCGCTGGTATCCAGGAAGATACGCTTTTTTTGCCGTTTGAGTTGAGTGATGATTGTAGCGTAGATCGTGGTAGGTACGTGTGGCGGCAAAGAGCCAGCTAATACGAACCAATCGCAAGAGCTTGCCAGTTGCTCGATTGTTTCGAGGAGTGTATTCATCGCTTCCGGAGGAGGAGTTTGACCAGGCATATTGATATCTGTTGTCTGCTGGTTAACCTCATCAACGACTTTTACATTGATACGGGTGCTTCCAGGAACGCGGACGAAACGATCATCAATGCCTTTGGATGCAAAGAACTGCTCGAAGATATTGACATTAGCCTGACCAAGATAACCTGTCACAGCGGTATCATGGCCGTAGTCTGCTAGAAATGAAGCGACGTTTACCCCTTTGCCACTCGCATCGAAGCTGATCGCCAGGGCCCGATTGACTCTATTTGGCCGAAAGTTATCAACTCTCACTGCCTGGTCAATTGCCGGGTTAAGCGTAACTGTTGCTATCTTCATGAACGTTGCACCATTTAATTAAGCGACACGTAGGCGAGGCACGAGGCCAGGCATTGCGCCAGGTCATCATCTGTATTTACTACCAGCTTTGGCTCGCGAATTGGCTCGAAGCGCGCTTTGATTGTAAGATAGAGATTGTAGTCTCGATTGCCTGCCAGGTGCTTCGCGCCCTTCGTTGCCTTATCTTCCAGACGTTTAAGCGCTGTTTCATCAGAGCAGGTGCATTCTATAATTTTCAGAGGCGTCCTGAGTTCCTCTGCCAATTGATCTAGAGCCTCTACCTGATACTTCTGTGAAAAGGGTCGCCCGTCCAGAATGACATACAGGGATGGGTCATTTTGGAGCATGTAGGAGGCAACTTGAAGCATGATGGACATGCAGAAGTCGTCTTGCCTAGCAGAATAATCAATCTGGGCAACGGGGAAAAGTGCAGCCCGAATGGAATCTTTACTGAGCACTATGCCGGCGCACGCGTCAGCCAGGTGTTGGGCAAGAGTGCTCTTGCCCGTCCCAGGAAGTCCCGCCATAGCAATCAACATGAACAACTCCTCTATTGATTGTCCTGGTTGTTCTCACCAAAGTGAGATGAAGTCACAATATCAAGGTTTTCTCTGCCGCCATAGAGATGCCACCACGGCTGTGCTCCCTCGCGTAATAGGGTGTTCAGCGCCTCAATATTTTGCCTTCCCTCGTGTTCCAGCCAGGTACGCAGCGCCTGCGTGCCGCCTTTCATGTATACGGGAAGGCTGTCCTGCCAGGTAGCCCGGCCACAGAGTACACCCGCGTACGGAACTCCCGCTTCATTCGCCAATGCGAGTGACGCGAGGAAAAGCGAGTCGCTCACTCCTGCACTAAGATAGATAAAAGGTACGCGCGCTTCCGCGGCAACTGCGCGGAAGTATTGTTTGGCTTCTTCACGCGTGTAGGCTAAAGGTCCGCTCTGATGAGGGTCCATTCCCGCCAGGAAACGCATGTTTACAGGAATTTCCAGTTTGAGCACATCAACACCATAACGTGCCCTGGAGAACTCCCGCGTCAATTGCCTGACCTTTTCAGGTTTTGCCCGGGCGAAAGCCAGGCTTTTCTCGTCTCCGATGCTGTCGCTGTAGCTTACTATCTCCAGGAAGAAGGGGATATCATAGGCATAGCACTCCGCGCCAATACGCTCTACAAAAGCGTGTTTCATTGTATTGATAGACTCGTCATCGTCGGGGTCATAGTAGATCAGCACTTTGACGGCATCCGCCCCGTTCTCGGTCATGCGGGCTACAGACCATTCTGGAGATAGTGAAGGTAGTCGTCCTCTGGTTGTTGTGTCGTAGCCTGTTATTTCATATGCGAGGAGCAAGCCTGCGCTGCCAGCGCGATGCCTGGCAGCCTCCAATCCATACTCAGGGTCGAGCAATATCGCGCTCGCGTAGGGGGTAAGGACTTCAGACACCAGCGTCTTGAATTCCACAATTTCGGGCGTGGTAATATCTCGATTGACGATGGCCGCCAGGGCTTTCTTCAATGATCCGCGCTGGTCTATTGCCAGAGCCGCGATGACTCCGTGTTCGTCAGATAGGGCCATGAGACGCCGGTATTTCCCGGATGTTACCTGTTTTGGGGTACGCGGGTTGTTTTGAGTCACCTGTATTCTCGCTTCCTTTTCCTTTTAGGGCTTTGTTGGCGAATGAAAGTGCGAGTCGAATCGGTCCCGTCACAGGGCGAGCACAAGGCCGAAGGGCGAGCACAAGGCATCGCCCCTACTATGGTACGGCTTCGCATGCCGGCGCATGCAGGGTGGCAAAGGAACGTTTCTTTCCCTTCACCCGGACATTTCACGCTCTGTGTCATTCGCCAACAGAGTCTTTTAGATGTACGATTGCGTTATTGGCCTGACACTTTGTTAATTTGCGCCCTATTTGTCCAAAGAGTTGTTCATAGCTTGATTTTTTCTTTTTTAATCGATACAGCTCATTTATTGCATCGTTTTGTTTCTTTTATTTTGCCATAAAAGGCATCGATTGTCAAGGTTTTTTGCAGAACATCGATCAACTTGTCACCCTGGGAGCAATGGTATATACTATAGAAAGGAAACAAAAACAAGCGAAAGTGTTATGGAGCAAACGTGATGATTCTTGACTCCCACTCAGATCGACCGGTATTTGCGGATGAACGTCAATCCCGCATTGCTGAGTTGG
>JBGQJX010000113.1:0-10435 GCA_041499255.1 Ktedonobacteraceae bacterium
CGCACCAGCTCAGAGACTGAGCAGCACATTCTGGAAATGATCGCGGCTAAGACTGTGACTCCGGCTCTTGCTCGCACATTGCCGATTGAAGAGGCAGCCCAGGCACACCGGCTACTGGCATCTGGTCAATTGGTGGGAAAGATTGTGCTTGTTCATTCTTGACACGTTGATGGAGCAGCCAGTACGACGAGCCCTACGGTGTTTCACCCAGCCCTTTTTGGATAAAGAGCGCCATATCGTATGAGCCGCCGGTATCGCCAATGGCGCGGCGATTCCACCACCACTGCCAGATGTGTTGAGCGGCCAGGCCAGGGTTAAACGTCGCGCCGCGAGGCGGGTTATCGCCATAGGATAGCCAGAGGCCTACACCGACCCCACCCCAGGCAGGCTGATCCGTACATTTGTCGGTTTTGGTCGGCACACAGGGAGGTGGTTTGTAGCCTTCATCCCACCAGGTACGCATATGATACTGGTTAAAAAGGTAGTTTTTTCCAGGGCCAGCATACAGCGCTTCATCATTGTAGAGATTGTCACCACCGACGATAATCACGGGGTAGGATTTAGCGGTTGCGGAACACCCATCGGGATAGTTTAAACAGACATTGGTATAGTCTCTGACATACCAGACAAAGGGCCAGGTCGCGTCATTCGTCAGGCCGATAGGCAGCAGGTGCTTCCCGTTGTACAATTTCTTATCCAGCGCATCGATCTTTGCCATCACCACATTGACATCAGTGGTCGTCTGTACATAGACGTACATCTCGTGAGGTCCATCAGCAGGATGTATATAGGTCACTTCATACATATTATGGAGCGTGGGCAGCAAGAGCAGCACAGCCATGACAACGCCAACGACGGCGCTGAAGCCTGCAAAGACGCCAACTTTCGGGCGATATTGCGGAGTCGGGGCAGGCGTTTTGACGTCATCCGCTCTCGCCGGTAACTTCTCACTAGAAGGTCGTGACAATGAATTTTTCACCAGGTTGATGAGCGTCACCACGGCTGGTTGAAGGCCAATAGCTGCCAGCAAAAGCATCGGCATGGTGATATGGATGCTCAACCAGGGCATTTTCTCCGCTGCCCAGGAATAGATGAAAAAGTTGCCTGCGAACCAGTAAACAAGGAATAGGCGGAAGCGGGTTGGCCGCACAAGGCTATATATAACACCGATCAGCCCGAAAACAACGCCGATCTGCTCGTACAGAGGAATGAGCAGGAGGTAATAATACCAGGGCTGGCCTCCACGAGCGATCTGTTGCTGCTGTATCCAGTAATACAGGCCCTGCCAGATGCCATCACCAATACCATTTTTGACATTGGTGAAGAGGACGGTAAATAAGACCAGGAAGACAGTCCAGGCTACCAGAATGGCGAAGAACCAGTGCGTCCAGGGCATTGTCAAAATGGTATCTAAGACAGGCTGCCGCTGGGGATCAACCTTCGCTGCCAGGCCCCGGCGTCCTGCTGGAGGAAGATGGCCGAACATTTCGCGGCCAAGGATAAAGAGAACATAGCAGCCAAGAAGGATACCGAGCCAGGGAACGATCTCCACGGTTCTATCTTTCAAGCCCTGAACGTAGATATCAGCGGCAGTAGTATTTTTTGGATCGGTGACATAGATGGAGAGCGCTTTTAGCCAGCCGAAGAAAAACTTCGCCGCCAGGCCAAGAACGATAAAGTATGCTAGCAGTGCAATAGGCGCAGCAGTACGTGGAATATAGGAGGGAGCAGTCTCCTGGTTGAGGTTTCTACGCAGGGGCAATTTGAGGCCTATTTCCCAAACGATCAGAGCGCCGAGGAAGCTGCCAAAGATCGCTACCGTCAAAAATGTCGCTTCTTTGGTCGCATATGACAATGAGAAAGCCAGGGCAGCGAGCAGGAGCCAGCGTAGCTTGCGGTCACGGATATAGCGCGCGACAGAGACAACCAGTAAAAGCGTAAAGCAGGCCATGTAGATATCTTCGCGGGCAAAACGAGAGAAGTAGACCATGCCCGGCGAGACGGCGAGGAGGAAACAGGCGAGCAGCGCGCCCCATTTGCCGATATAATCACGCAAGAAATAGGGGAGAGCTACGATGAGCGTCCCTAGTGTGGCGGCCAATATGCGTACAGTGGTGGTATTCACACCATTATCTGGAGCGCCCACCAGTTGGGAAATTTTATAGACAAGGGCAATGAAATGGAACTGGAAGGGGCCGTGAAGCAGTGGATCATAGTGATAGCAGGATACATTTGGATTGAAGCAACTCAACCATGATTCCATGTTATGCATCAGTTGCAAAGAGAAATAGGCGTGAAGGCTCTCGTCATGATGGAGCGGTTTATCTCCCAATCCCCAGAAACGCAAGATAGCGCCAAGCAGGATGATACCCCAGAATGGTGCCCAGTTCAGAAGGCGCTCTCGAAAAGGAGGCTTTTCCTCGAGTACTTTACCTTCGTCCATGGCTTGATTCCGAACGCCGAGCCGAACAATACTATGAGAGGTAGGCTCTTCCTCGATATATTCAGCATCTCCACCAGACTCCTCTTCAACATATGTCTCTTCTTCTATATCCTGTTCTTCTACGGTAGGTTCCACCTCTCCTATAGTAGAGTCTACTTTTCCCCCTGGCTCAGTTTCATAACTCTTCAATGAACCCCTCCTTGAGCGCCGCATGGGCACGCTGGCCGAATTTAATTGACCTGGTATATTGTCACGCCATTAGCGGAATAGACAACACGTAAAAATGCGCTAAAACGATGCAAGTTTGCCGCTGGATATTTCATTTGCTCTAATAGACCAACGTATAGATATTGAACGTGGTAACGAGCAAGCAAGCTCATAACCACAGCGGGATGTGGGTCTGTATAGATAGTGTCAACATCACTCTTTCGACTATCGAAATCGACGGCGTTGAGGCCGTTATTGAGCCAATTTACACGCCACTGGTACTCGTGTCCAACCCAACCCATAGGAGTAGGCAAGCCAGTAAAGGCGGAAATACGAGCGTAGCTTGAATAGTCATCCCCCACAGCCTCTACAATTACGGGCGCGCCACTCACATGGCTGTTGAGCCACCGAATAGCAGCATAATCTCCAGAGGTATTGTAATCACAATCTGGAACGTTACAGTTTTGTAAATAGTTTATGCCGTCCAGGCTATTGGTGCGCTGCAGGTAGTGGTTGGTTCGTGCATAAGTGCCTACCAGAGGGTAGACTGAACTAGCCAGCAACAACAGGAGCAGACCGGCAAGCCAGAGCCACTGGACACCACGTTGCAGCCAGAGCTGGGCTCTCGCCACGGTCGCCTCAGGGCGAAAACTCTCTAGAACGAAGTAAAGCCCCGCGCCTGAAGTGACGGAGAGGAGCGCCCATGCCTGGAAATAGAACTTAAAAACTGTGTTCATGCGGAGAAAATCGCCGCCTGCAAAGACATCTTTCAAGAAAATCACTTCGCATCCTGCTACAAGAGCGAAAGCCAGGCTTCCCAACAAAAGGATGAAAGCCTGAGAGCGATCCCGCAAACTGAATAGCAGCGCTATAACGCCGAAAGCGGCGATGCTGGCCGCCAGTACAAAGGTCGCACTATTGCGCAAAAGAAAGAAGGTTATTAAAGCTGCCGCTAGCACAAGCAGCACGCTCACAACGCCTTTGTTGAACCAGGTCATACGCGCAGTCGTGGTGGATGATGATATTTCAGCAGGTGGATGAGTATGGCGGGCAAAGAACGGGTGTTTGAAAATCCTGGCAAGCAGTAGTGAGAGGAAGACAAAGGCAAACATACCGTAGATCAATATTTCGCTTGAGAGCGGGGAACGATCAGCAGGTCCGACAAAACCAAGCCCCTGAGATGGCGAAATGAAGTCGAGATAGAAAGGAATATACAGGATAAATGAGAGTGCAATCAATCCCGCGCAGGCAGTAAATATATCCAGGAGCAGTTCCAGACAAAAGCGAGAATGGTAGACAAGCCACTGCTGCAAGACAATACATACCACTGTCAGGCCTACATAGGTTGGGAAATCCCAGCCATTCATAGTGAAGAGACCACCCAGAATCAAAGCTGTCGTGCCCATAGTGATTGGTAGACGCCAACCACGACCAAAGACCTGAAGGCCTTTCCCCTGGCGACCCAGAAATAGGTTGAACGCGAGTGCAATCGCAAGAATGGTAAAGGCCAGAGCCAAAACGTGAGCATGAAAGCAGGAGAGCAAGAAGCTAAAGGCGGGAAATTCATTGATTGTTCTGTCTACAACACGCGATGGATCGAACCAATTAAACTGAGACCAGTCACCGTGTTGCTCCCACCATTGCTGCGTTGCCGCCAGGTTCCCAAGTACCAGGGCCATCAACATCGTCAAAAACCCATAAGGCACAGCCCGTGTGAGCGAAGGGAAACTTACATCAGAGTGTTGTTCCTCAGCGCTGTCACTTAAGCGAGCAGTTTTACGTTGATGTTGCGCCCAGGATACGATATTGCACGTGACACCAAACAGGTTCGCGGCAGTCAAACCAAAGAAGGTAGAAATACCAGTGTTAAAGGCAATCGAAGGACTCTGACCAAGCAATTTCGCCAGGGCCGCTACGGTAAAGTGAGCATAATAGTAGTAGTTGATAGGGTAGCCAGAAAACCACATATCGTTGGGTGGGAAATGGGGGCTGCGCATGATAGCGGCAATGAAGCCCTCATCCATAAACATTTCAAATGAGCGAATACCGGGGACGTATGAGCGAATCCAGCCTAGTAAGAGCATCATACCGGCGAATACTGCTTCGCTGATGATAATATAGGTGAAGTTGACGCGGATCACTTTGACAATAGTATGGCGTGCCCGCAAAAAGCCGACGATATTGAAAGCCAGTAAGATGAGAAAAAACCCGGCCACCAGATACTGGCTGAAGGGGAGGGCATGGAAATACATCAATAGCAGCCAGACAAAAAAGGCTAAGACCGCTGTGCCAATTGCTTTGCTAAAGGCCCATCCTCGATCCGGCATATTATGAAATACTGTGATAGTGAGTGGCAGACATACGAAGCCCAGCACTTCGACCAAAGCCCACATTTGAAATAGTTCGGCCATTGATTCTCTCTAAATATATTTTAGACACCATTATAAAACACGTTGATGAGATAACGAATTAACATATGGCACTACTTGATATAGACGCATTCGCTTCAGCAAATGTTCCACTTATTATACCATTCAGGTACTATCGTCCTCATAGCCCTTCTGTATTATTCCCCGAATGCGGAGACTTTAGAGCATTTCGTAGATGGTCACATTATTTGACCGATAGACAACGCGTAATATGTTACCCACCATGCGGTCAAATTTATTTAATCCATTGGACTGCTGTTGACCATACATTTGCTGCTCCAACGGCCCGACATAGATATACTGTACATGATAATAGCGCAACAATTCAATGGCAAGCGGTGCATTGGTTGTCGTATAGATGATATTGATGTCGGTGACACGATTGAGCGGCTGATCACCGTAGCGTTGTTCACCTACGTGGTCTGGCCAACCCAGGATATCAGGCAATCCGGTATACACCGAAACGCGGTTGAACCACTGGTAGGAGACCGGAGCAGAGGCTTCAAGTATGATAGGGGTACCCGCGACATGATCGTTAAGCCAGGTAATGGCCTGGGCATCAGCAGGATACCATGCATGCACAAAGGCAAAACCATCCAGGGTGGGGATATAATTCGCGCTCTGGACAGGATGCTGCTCATCTAGATGTATCCATGCCTGGTGATCATTGATACGTGAAGCTGTCCCCGCAAAAAGAAAGACTGAACATCCCAGGACTACCATAACCAGTGCGACTGACCAGGCATAGCGCAGAATGCCACCAAGGTTGCGGTAGATGTGTTGTACCGCCAGCGCACCACCGATGGCAAAGCAGAGCCACGCTTGCATCGAGAACTTGAACACCGTGTTCATGCGATAGTAGTCGCCGCCATCGAGAAAATCGCGCACATAAACGACTTCCTGGCCAAGAGTAATACACAGACCCATCAGAAGCATCACATAGAGAAAGCGGAGCCTGACATCGGATGTTGATGCATCAAAGCGAATGCTGGACGAACGAGTATATTCCTGTTTCACAGGCATTGTGATGTGTTTGATTGAATGGAATTGCGCATTCCCATCCATTGTCCAGCCAACGAAGAGAAAGATGGCCAGCGCTATCATAGCCAGTAATAGTGTCTTCAGGCCAAGCAAAGCGATAAAGGTCAGGACCACGCCGCATAAAAGCATGTATCCGACAACTCGGCGGGTTTCGGGAACATGTCCTCTCCTCGCGATCCACCAGCGATACAGTTCCAGGACCAAGAAGCTGAGCGCAAGGAAGATCCATAGACAGAATACGGTGAGGTAGTCACCTAACGCAGTTCCCTGCTGCACCAATCCAAGACCATTGACATAGAGTTGCTGGTAGGAAGCATAAAAGGGCCAGTAGAAAATGTAGCTCAGACCAAAGATGATGAGAAGCGTCGCCAGGCAAAATGCCAGTGATAGACACATTTCAAGCCGCGAGGATTGTCTTTTCGTAAGAATGACTTGTAGTATGAGCACCGCGGCCAACAGCGCAGCATAGACCGGCATATCCCAGGTATTCACGCAGGTAATGGTACCAAAGATAAAGGCAGCAAGCAGATATAAAAAAAAATTGCGCTTCCGCGGTGTTGCGGTTGTCTTGATTTGATCGCCGCCAGAAAGCATGAGCGCCGCTACAATGCCCAGCATGAAGACGGCTATAGGTAAGTCAATTACATGGGGGTGCAGATCAGCAAAGAGAAAGCTCCAGAAAGGAAATTCGTTGATAGTAAAAGGAATGATGCGGCTACTGTGCCAATAATCAAACGCTGGCGGCGGCATATGCGCAAGCAAAGCCACAATCTGGTTCTTGAATTGCACAAAGCCATCAAAGTTGCCAATCATAGCGGCAAAATAGCCAGCGAGAAGCGCTATGGAGAAACGATTGGTCAGGCTGTAGACCAGGGCCACAACCCCCGTAAAGGTCAGGGCAAACAGAGTGGGAATGGAGAGGTTAAAGGCGGTCGTCGGGGTAATCGCGGTTAATTTTATCAATGAACCTATGATAACGTACCCATAGTAATAGTAGTTAATATAGCCGCCCGCGAACCAGGGATCATAGGGTGGCATGTAGGAACTGCGCAACACGGCATTGAGAAAAGCCAGCTCCATCGGCTTTTCACCGCCAAGGTAAATATGCCACAGGTCTGGATTAAGAGAGCGTATGCCTACGAAAAGCAGGAAAGCGAGCGTAAAGATGATCTCCTCGAACAACAATAGACGCCAACGTTGTCGAAGGAATAGTAGTATCTCCTTCCGCTGCCAGATAAACAGCAGAATGGCGCAGAGCAGCACACCCGCCTCTATTACCTGTAATGAGACACGATTGAAAGCCAGCACATGAAGACTGGCGAGCAGCCAGGCAAAGTAGGCTAGAAGGAGAATACCCAGCGTCTTGCTGAATATATAGCCGCGATCCGATAAGGCATGAAAAAGTGGAAAAGTAAGAGGATAAGCCACGATACCGAGAGCAACGAGGATGAGCCACCAGTAGAACACTGGCGCCTCGTTTGAGATACTTGTCGCAGGAAATTGGGTGCTGAAGGGTGGCGATTGCTGATTGTCTGCGATTTGTTGTGGAGTGAGCAGCAAGGAACGTTGTAAGCCGGAAAGATGCGCGCCAAGAGGTGGTAATTGCACGCCACTGAGCAGTTTTTGAAAGAGCTGGGCAGAGGTATAGGGATATGGATCATCCCGGACAAAAATTCGCGCTGTTGGATGATCGAAGACGGAATAGCTCTCATCCGCATTGCTATCATCAAGCGTCAGCCCTAACAGGTTTGGGTGATTCTCGAATTGTGCGGCGAGGTGAAAGCCAAGCTGGCCACTAAAGAGTAGCTGGTAGTAATGGATTGTCAGTGGATAGCGAAATGGCAGGCGGGGGATAGATTTATCCAGGCGATCAGTTGCCATAGTAATCGCGTTAATGGATGGCAAGAGATTAGCCAGTTGTCGCGCTTTAGCGGTGGTATCATCCCCATAGAGATCCAGGCCGGTCAGTTGTTGCCCACTGGCATCGTTGTAGGTGGCCTGTTGATAGATAGAGGGATTTTGATTACCAACTGCAACCGGCAAAGGATCGTCCCATTGTTCATAAGTGAGCACGCTCCCTGGCTTGATATGGCTATATATCCACAGTGAGGCCTGTATGCGCGTATTCGGCTGGCTATAAACATTTAACAATGCCAATCCCTGAAACATCGTACCAAGCAGAACAAGCGCAATGGCAACAACAGAAAAGTAGGTCAAAATTTTGCGTTTGAGGGATTGACCGGCGGCCTGAACAGGGGGAAGTAACGAAAGCAATAGAGCGGCAGCCATCAAGGTCAAGAAGGGATAAACGGGCAGCATGTAGCGCATGAATTTGACATAGAAATAGCCCGTTATAGCTCCATAGACCAGCACCCAGGACAGTACAATCAGCCAGAGATGAGCATTGCGCTGCCATACGCGCCAGCAGAGCCAGAGCATACCAGCGAATGCCGCCAGGCCAAGCGTCACCCCCATACCCCAGAAAATTATATTCTGAATCTCGTAGAGATAGGGTATTGTGCCAGCAAACTGGCGCACATAAGGCAGGTCCAAGCTACCGCGCGCTAAATCGCCCTGAGCGCTCAATTGCTGGATAAAGTTCTGCCAGTCAAGCAGCGCGTAATGCATGGCTATAAGAAATATTGATGTGGTGGCGCAGAGTATCAAGAGAAAAGAAAGGAGCGCAGAGTTGAGGCCATATTTATTCCAGCGCAACAGCAAAGCGACCATAATGGGAACAATTAAAGGCGCGGCGCTGAATTTAGTGGCCAGGGCAAGGCCGTAACCGAGGCCGGCAACAAGCGACCAGCGGATAGGCGCATCCGTCTTCGCCAGTGCTACACAGGCGAGCACTGTGAGCATAATGAAGAAGAGGAGCAAGGAATCGACGGCATAGAAGTGGGATAGTTGTAATTGGAAAGGGGTGAATGCAACCAGTATAGCCGATAAGAGAGCCAGAGACCAGGCATAGTGCCGCTGTGGGGTTATATCTTCAGCCAGCAATAATGCGAGCCACGCCGTCAATAGGATTGTGCCGCAATCAAAGATTGCCGAGAATACACGCCCAACCAGCGTGAGGTTGGCAAGGGTCGTTACATCAGGGTTGAAATGGGCCAGTATGTTTCCTGCAGTGGCTAAAAGATAGAGGGGAAAGGAACCATAGGCAAAAAAGTGCGGATTGAGCGGTGAATTGACTGGATCAAGGAATTGTGCCAGGCTGTTTGGCCACGAGAGGGCGGTCACATGAAAGAGAATTTGACGCTCGTCTGGATGAAAACTATTGCCCTGATCCCAGTTCAAACCGTAGAGCCGCAAAGCCAGGCCGAGTAATGCGATAGCAAATAAAGCAACCGGCCTCCAACGTACCATGCTTTTCACTACTGTTCTATCACTTTCACCCTCTTACAGATTAGAGAGGGAGTTCACGCTTAAAGCCGTAATGTGTATGTAACAGTGATTTACCATAACCGGCGACAATGACCTGGTCAGGCTTTAGTATAGGGAGTATGTCAAAACGGGTCAAGGGGTAATGTTGAGATTAGTGCAAAATCGTGTTTTCAGGTACTTCTAGAAGCAGGACAGCTCCTATGAGAGGGGCGTTTTCGCCTAATATTGCCAGGCTGACGTCTATAATGCTTCCCACCAGCATCGCTTTGATATGCTGCTGCAAGAGCGTTAAGAGAGCAGGATTGTGCAGCATAATTGCTCCACTGATGGCAACTGCATCGACCCTGGTGAGCATCGCCAAATTGACAAGCCCCAGTGACAGTTTTGCGCAGAATATCTGCCAAAATGATGCATCAGTTATCTCGGAGATCGAACGCCCGTAACGCAGCGCTAATTGTCTTCCGCCTGTGTAAGTTTCAAGGCATCCCACCTGGCCACACAAACAGCTTCTTGGGTTGCCATCTAGTATCTGGTGACCTATCTCAATTGAAGAGGTGAGGGTAATTGCGTCTTTAGAGAGTTGTATGGCTGCGCCGGTGCCGGTAGAGACGGTTACATAGGCACATCTGTCAAAATCATGGAGATTGCCAAATTTCTTTTCGGCAAGCAACCCACAAACCGGGTCGTGAGCAAGCCGCGTGGGACAGCCGAAGCGGTCTGATAAATCCTGAGCCAATGGTTTAGCGATATATTCTGGAAGATTGGGAGCAACGATAACTGAATGTCCATCTCTGGCAATACGCCCTGCAATGGAGATTCCAACGCCTGCCAGGTTCCCCAGGTTACTGCTCTGAATAGCTGTAATCATGCTCTGGAGCTGTTGTTCGTAGTTCTGATGTGTTGGAAACTTTGTCAGATGTGTGAAGTC
>JBGQJX010000114.1:0-10416 GCA_041499255.1 Ktedonobacteraceae bacterium
ATCGTCCAGGAGCACGGGGTCATGCTTGGGAAATATGCGCTTGCCGCAGCACGAAAAGTAGGAATCGAGGGAACGGCCTTTACCCTGGTCTTAGCCGGCGGCGTCTTTCGCCATCCTTCTCAACTGCTGGCGGATGCGATTGTCGAATGCGTGCGTACGACCTGTCCCGCAGTGCGACCGACGCGCTGCCGTTTTGAGCCTATCATCGGCGTGCTTTTCACCGCGCTCGAGGCGGCAAAAGTTGCGGTCGATGACGCTCTCCTGGAGAGAATGATTCCAACGATTCCGGGCCAGGAGCTATTTATGACCGCCTTCGATTATTCAAGCAGGTAACGAGGGACCAGTTTTAGAGGTAAGTATGCGGCGGCCTCGCGGGCGCAAGGTAATTCATAGACCCCAGTATGCCAGGTGTATCTTTCTGCTGTTCTTTTCTCAGCTAGAATGTCAAGAGTATCAGGTGTATCAGGTGTATCAGGTGTTTCACACAAGTTTGAGTCGAGGGGGCTCACTGTATCAGAGTATCAGGTGTATCAGGTGTATCAGGTGTATCAGGTGTATCAGGTGTATTGCACAAGTTTGAGTCGAGGAGGCTCACTGTATCAGAGTATCAGGTGTATCAGGTGTATTGCACAAGTTTGAGTCGAGGAGGCTCACTGTATCAGAGTGTCAGGTGTATCTGTAATCCATATCTCAATAAAGCCCAAGTGGTTCAAGAGTAGCCTTACATGTTGTTTGAGTAGGTATGACACCGACTCGTATGATAGGGTGACACATAGAGAAAGTACCTTTTGAGATAAAAATGGATTGGCCACATGTGGCTCTCTGCAGGAGAGAGATCTTGTACGAAGAGTGTCCTCCACGCTATGATTCACTTGATACAATCTGTCGTGCTTTGACAGCTTCGGCTGAGAGGAATATGCCGAGCAATTCACCTGGCGGAGGCGGAAATGTTGCGTAAGGTTGGCACGCACAAACGCGACCAGAGAGGAGGGCTATGGTATGCCCAGGAGTCGGACAGCACAACGTATTTGTCAGCATGGAGTGAATCTGGAGATCTGCTCCGTCTGCCGACCCTTAACGCCTCAGACGCATACAACCTTGAACGCCAACCTGAACGCACTGCTGGAAGAGGCACGCCCGCGCCTGCTGCGCCTGGCGAGGCTGAATGGGATAGCGGCGGATATGGCCGATGATGTGGTACAGGAGACTTGTGTCGAGGCGTGGCGACACTTGCAGAAGCTGCGCGAGCCAGAGCGTTTCGCCTCCTGGCTGGATGGGATCTGTCGCAATGTGTGCAGGCGCCAGGCGAGTGCCCTGGCCAGGAACACGCTTGAAGTGCCACTGGGAAGCTTCGAGGACGAGGCTGGCATGGCGGGTTGCGATCTGCTTGACCCTCTGGCTCTCGATCCCAACGAAGAATTGGAACGCCAGGACAGGCACGTCTTGCTCGATCGCGCCCTGGGCCATCTTTCAGAGCGTGCGCGCGAGCTTATTGAACTCTGCTACCTGGCAGAGGTGCCGCAACGCGAGGTTGCGCAAAGGCTGGATATGAGCCTGGGTGCGCTGGAACTCAAGCTGCATCGAGCGCGTTGTCACCTGCGCCAGGTGCTTAACGGTGCGTTGCACGAGGATGCGGAGGCATTCGGGTTGTTAGTCAACGAAGACGAAGCGATGGGCTGGCAGCAGACGCGGCAATGGTGCTGGCTGTGCGGCAAACAGCGTCTGCGAGGAACGTTTGAACGCCGACCATCAGGCGTGGTAGCGTTGCGACTGCGCTGCCCTGACTGTTCAGCACGCTACGACATGGATATGTCGGGCTCCGGCGACATCATTTCACTCGCCGGCCTGCGGTCTTTCCTTCCTGCCATGAAACGCGCCGTGCGAGCCTCATGCGATTATTTTGCACATGCCTTACACAACCGTTACTGCGGTATGTGCCAGTCTCAAATCCAATTACGTATTGTCAACCGCCACGCACCTGGAGATCCTCCCGTTTCGTACACCTTATTGCCGCAGCGCTCTTTTCTAAGCGTCGATTGCCCACAGTGTGGACGCTATATGACTGATCTGGTCAGCGTGCTGCTGGTTGATCCTGCTGCCCGCTCTTTTGCCCTGGATCGTCCACGTGTCATCTGGGAGCCAGATATCCTGGCCCCCTATGCAGGGCAGGACGCGATCTGCTCACGAATGGTCGATCTGAACACCTCTGATCAATTGACGATCATGGCCCACCCGGAGACCTTACAGGTCATGGCAACTATTCTCAATTAATTTCCCCTCAAAAAAGGCGTAAGGTCAGCCAGCAAAAACGCGACAGGGTAGCAGAAAACACTATCTGTTGAAGGAGTTGACCAATGGAAAGCAGAACCGATCCTCTGATTATTGCTACCCAAACCCCAGAGTGGCAGGCGACTATCGCGCTCATCGACGCGCTCCTTGAAGCTGAACGAAAGGTTCGCAGGATTCCAGGAATGTCCGCCGCCATTGTCTACGACCAGGAGATCCCCTGGTCAAAGGGCTTCGGTTTCGCCGATGTCGAACGGAACGTTCCTGCTACCCCACAGACCATCTATCGTATGGCATCGGTCACCAAAACTTTCACCGCCACGATGTTGATGCAATTACGCGATGCCGGAAATCTGCATCTCGATGAGCCTCTCGAGAAGTATCTGCCCGTGCTCAAGGTGAAGTCCCCTTTCGCCGATCCTTCTCCCATCACCTTCCGACATGTAGTCGCGCACCTGGCAGGACTCCCGCGCGACGACGCGGGGGAACGGGTCCATGAAGAAAACGTAGTGATTTATCCCTCAGTCGATCTCTTTCAAGCGAGGTTAGAAGAGATCGAGTTGGTTGCCCCACCCCTGACAAAAAAACAGTATTCGAATCTCGGTTTTATGCTCCTGGGTCTTGCCCTCGGGCACGTGGCAGGTCAATCATACACCCAGTACGTCATGGAACATATTATCCGTCCCCTGGGCATGAAGAGCAGTGGCTTTGAACCAATCGAGGGGTGGTCGGCACACCTGCAGGCACAGCTAGCCACACCTTACAAGCCTCAGCGGGAGGACGAGACCGTCCCTCCCGTAGCCCCGCTGACGGTTGCGGGAGCAATGAATCCAGCCCTCGGCCTCTTCTCCTCGATTGAGGATATGGCACGCTTCATTTCCCTTCAGTTTCGCGATGGTCCCGCTCAAGGAGCGCAGATTCTCAAAGGAAGCACGCTGCGCGAAATGCATAGTCCCATCTTTCTCGATCCAGGTTGGAATGATGCAACCGCTCTCAGTTGGGCAGTAGAACGTATGCAGAATCATACGACGATTGGGCACAGCGGCGGGGCGTATGGTTTTTCTACGGATATCCTCATCGTGCCTTCCTTGAAACTGGGCCTTGCCCTCTTCATGAATACGACTGAAGATGCAAGTGGGATCAATCGTTCTGTCCTGGAATGCTTGCTGCCAACCGTCAGACGCCTCCTCCAACGTCAGCAGAAGGCTCAAACAGTATCTGCCACACGACTGCCACCAATACAACCAGAATGGAAGGCCTACGAAGGGCGTTATACCGAACGTGGAATGAGGCTTCCACTGGAGGTGCGCCTGGAGCCTGACAAACTGATAGCGACGATTTTGGGAACGGATGTCATCCTTTTACCACTATAGGAACATCACTTTCGTATGCAGGAGAGCCCTTTGGGCGATTCCATGTGCTTCGTACGAAATTCGGATGGCATTGTCATACAAGCGAAAATCAACGGGGGACTCCTATTGTTTGTACGCGAGTAGAGTTAAGCAAGCCGAAATCCATTGCGCGCTTCGGCCTGCTCATGACGCTTCGACCTCGTTAAAAGAGGAATGCAGAGAGCGGATCCACCGTATCATAAATCGTAACGGAATGGTTCTTTATAGAGCCAGTTTGTTTTTTGTTCGATGGGTTGTATTGTTTGTGACGGACTTGCTACGTTAGAAGCTGCTCGAAATGCGGTGCGAGCTTCTTTATGGCGTTGAAGCTTATCTAAGGTTCTACCTTTTTCTGCGTGAGCCTCTTTATAGTCAGGATCGAAACGGATTGTCTTCTCAAAAACTGCCAGAGCTTCTTCAAATTCTCCGAGATCATAGAGAGCCTTCCCGGTGTTAATGAGAACTTGCCTCTGCTGATCATAAATTTGTGATTTGCTTGAATCAAGATAAATTGCTTGTTTGTAAGCGGCGCGAGCCTCTTCATAGCGCCCAAGCTCGAGAAGAACTTTGCCTAGAGACGTATGAGTATTGGCTTCTGTCGGGTAAAACTGTATGGCCTGCTCATAGGCTATGCGAGCGCTGTCAAAATGTTCCAGTGCTTCAAGCGCTTTACCCTTGTTGTGAAGCTTTTTCTCTTGATCTGCGTAGTCCAAGGACAGGCTAAGATCTAGTTGAATGGCCTGTTTATAAGCGTCCCGCGCATCACCATAGCATTCGAGTTCAATAAGTGCTTTTCCAAGTTCGACATACAAACTTGCGTCGCCAGGTGAAAGGAGAATTGCTCGTTCGAAAATAGACACAGATTCCTGGTAGCGTCCTTGCAGGCAGAGAGTTTTTCCCTGGGTAAAAAGAGCTCCCGCTTGCTTCATAAGAGATTGAGCTATGGTGGGGTCAAATTGAATGGCGCGTTTATTCAAAGTCTCAGCCTCTAGAGAGTATCCTTGTCGGTTAAGAGTTTTTACATGCTCCAAAAGAATCTCTCTCTGTTTCGCATAAGTTTGCTGATTTCCAGCATCAAGCTCAATCGCTTTTCTATAAGCGGCTCCTGCTGCTTCGTAACGTTCAAGCTCGAATAAAGAGTTTCCCTGACCTGCAAAAGCCTGGGCATTATCGGGGTCAAACTGTACCGTTCGGCGGTAGAGGGTAAGTGCATCTCTGTATTGCCTGAGTTTGAAAAGAGTTTCTCCCTGGCTAAAAAGAGCGTCCACGTGTTCAACATAAACATCTCCATAATTGGGGTCAAGCTGTGTTGCCTTTCTGTAGGAAGCTCCCGCCTCATGATAGTTCTCAAGTGAGTAGCAGGCTTTCGCCTGACCAAGGTAAGCCTGTGCATTTTCGGGGGCAAAGAGAATCGCTTGTTGATAGCTCGCAAGTGCGTCTTGATTTTTTCCCTGTTCGTAGAATCCATTTCCTTTTTCGACGAGTATTATTACTAGATCGTTGTAAGGTCGGGTATTATCAGATTCAAGCGCAATAGCCTGCCTGAAGGCATTCCCTGCCTAGGCATACTGTCCAGATTTGTAGAGAGCCTGAGCCTGCCCAACATATGCTTGTGCATCGTTGGTGTCAAAAAGAATGGCGTTGGTATATATGGTCCTGGCTTCACGATTTCGACCCTGGTCAAAAAGAGATTTCCCTTTATCAGTGAGCGCTCTCAATTGCTGCGTATACATTCCAGCGCAGGTGGGATCATATTGAACAGCTTGCTGGTAAGCATTTCCAGACTCTTTGTACCGTCCACGTTCGTAGAGGACCCTTCCGAGTTGCAGATAAGCGTTCGGATCGCTTGGATTAAACAGTATTGCTTGTTGATAGGCCAAAAGAGCTTCTTCATAGAACAGGTCAAATTTTCTATGCTCGTAGAGCATATTTGCTCTGTCGACGAGTGCTTTTGTCAATTCAGTGTAAGAGTGGGTAATACTGGGATCGTTCCGAATAGCTTGCTGGAAGGCCTTACCTGCTTCTTCAAAGTGTTTCAGTTCGTAGAGGATGTATCCCAGGTCGGCGTGAACCCTGGCATTTTGTGGATAAAGCCGGATGCTCTGCTGGTATGCTTGCATGGCTTCTGTATTACGCCCGAGACCTTTGAGCGCAAGTCCCTTCCCGTGGAAGGCTCTCGCAAAGGTGCTGTCGAGTTGTATGGCTTGCTCGCAGGCTGTCAGAGCCAATTGATACTGTTTAGCTCTGTAGAAATTGGTGCCCTCGTTTAAATACTGTTCTCTGGTCTTCTGCGATTTTTCGCGTTCATTGAGGCGTTGATCGATGGAGCTGTTCCCACTTACCATATAGATCCCCCAAATACTTTAAGAGTGCTTGAATTATAGTCTTTGTTGGAACAAATGTCTAGTATCAAGGGCGTCCGAGGGTGAATGAAATAGTTGTTGGCAAACGAGTGTAAGGAAGAGTGTGGGGGCCGATAAATCGGCGGTGGGCGCGATAAATCGGCCCCTACAAACAATTCATACACTCCGTCCGATCCCGGCTCCTAACAAAAAACGAGCCATTCATATTCTTGGATTTATTGCAGGAATACGAATGGCGTGACTTCCGCAGTTTTTGCGCTATCCGGTTGTAATCGTTCCATCGCCATTCACGCGAATGGAGATGCCAGGTAGGGGCCCGTTGCCTGGTCCTGATGTATTGTTGAAGCCATGTAGGGGGTCAAAAACGGCGCTGTGAGCGGGGCAGACAAGCTGCTGGCTGCCGGGATCATAATCGACAGCTACTCCTTGATGCGTACAGGCTCTTTCACAGGCAACGAACTTGCCGTTGGGGAGGTGGATGAGGAAGCTGCTCTGCCCATCAGCTGGATTCGAAAAAGTTTTGGCGCTATTGGTTGCCTGGTTCGTATAGCCAATCACTGTGCCTGTATGTGAGGGTGGTGGTGTTGGGGTAGGTGGCTGCTGCGTCGGTTTTGGCGTTGGCTGCTGGGTTGCATGTACAGTCGGCGATGGTTGTGCCGTTTGCGTTGAAGAGGGTTGCGCAGTGGGTGTCTTGCCTGCTGTTGGCGTATTCTTATTCTGCGTCCCTTGAGTAGGACCGGTGGCTGGCGTATTTCCCTGAGTCGCCTGCGTTGGCCCGCTGGTGGGCGCATTAGCGACCCTGGATTGCATCTGCTTCACACTTTGCATAAAGTGCGCGAAACTTATGCCTCCTACCCCGATAGCACCAGCTGTGGCGGTGCCGACGACTATAAGCTTAACCAGGCGCCGGCGATCGGCTTGAGCAGGTCGTGGTCGCGGACGCTTTTTGCCATGTGAAAGGCTGACAGTTGGACGCCTGGTAAACATTCCAGGTGAAACTAACTCTGTTTTTGCGGCAGTGGCGGACCAGAAGGCAAAAGGATCAACGCCTGGTACGGTATTTGCTGGGGTGGGCTGGACAGGTTTTTCTAATGCCGCAGGAGGCGCTTTCATAGATGTGTTACCGGCGTCAGCGGGCTGTATTGACTGCCACTTTCTTGAGGCCAGCAAATCCTCGTCGTACCAGTTGACAGTTGGTGGCAGCGTGATTTGCGGATCCTGTTTCACCTTGTGTGTTCTTGTGGCTGGAGCCTGCTTCTCTGTAGCGACTTGTAGGGTACGTTCAAATGCTAAGGCTATTTCACCAGCATGTTGATAACGCTGTGATGCGTCGCGTTCCAGGGCTTTATTGACCACCTGGGCGAGGGTTTCTGGGATTTCGGGACAACTCACACGCAAGGAGGGAGCAGGCTGTTCTATACGCTTCAGTGCAATTTCGAGGGAATCTGTGCCGCTAAAGGGAAGCGTCCCACTCAACAATTCAAAAAGCATTACGCCCAATGAATACATATCTGAGCGAGCATCTGTTGGTAAGCCCAAAACTCGTTCCGGCGAGATGTATTCAGGGCTGCCCAGAAATTTCCCATTGGTGTTATACAAGTGTGCTGGCAGATGTTTAAACTGTGTATTCCCATGAAGATCAAGTAGTGTCTTCAGCCCAAAGCCGGCTATTTGTACGTGTTTCCTATCAATCACCAGTATATTTGCAAGACTCAGTACATCATGTACGATCCCATACTTATGCGCATAATCCAGGCCAGCCGCAACTTGTTTTAATACGGTGAGCGTTTGTGCAGACGTAAAACGACCCTGTTCTTTCAGTGCCTGGGCCAGCGAGGCTGTTTTGACAAAGGATGTTACCAGAAAGGCATAGTTGGCTTGTTCTCCATAAGCATAAATGGGGAGGATATTGGGATGGTCTAACCTGGTGAGAATCGCCCCCTCCTGGGCAAAACGCGCGCTAAAGCTTTCGCGTGCCTGCGCTGAAATGCTGTTCGGAAAGTTGAAAGTCGTAATCGTGACCGCTTGACCCCCAGACTTTTTTTGTCCCCGGTATACAGCGCCCAACTGCCCCTGGCCAAGCATCCGCTCAACCTGGTACTCCCCAAGCGTTCTTCCAGTTAGTTGTTCAATACTCAACATATGTTTCTCCCTGTATCTCTCTGTATCACCCCTCTAGTTGGCAGTGTACCTATGTATTTTGAAATGCGTCAATGGAACTGTGCTTGAAGTAGGACATATGGGGTAACAATTCGGTTGAGAACAAGCCCCGGCAAGCCACGCGGGTCTATCACTCGTAGGTTCTTGCGAAACAAGCAAGGAAGCGGGTTCGTCTCGTAGATGTGGGAGAGGCGCAGTAATGGCTGACTTTTTCTTTGCGGAGCAAAGATGCTATAGTATTTGAATAAGCATCTATAGCAGGATAGTCGAGGCGAAAGCTCATGGCAACCACATCAAAAAAGACTTACGAGGGTTCCCAGACAGAGAAAGCACTCAGGCAAAAGGAACAACGCTCTCGTTTTTTCATTGAAAACAGTGCAGATATTGTTGCACCGCGCTGGCAATGGAGCGCGATGGGTGCGTCGGAGCACTTTGTCCAGTTTTGTGAGACTGACGCGTTCCTCATACACTCGGTGAGCGCATACATCGGTGACGGCTTGAGGTTGGGGGATGCCTGTATCGTTCTAGCCACGGAGTCGCACAGAGAAAGCCTCGAGGAACGATTGAAGGGAGATGGGCTGGAAGTTGCTGCCACCCACTTGCGAGGACTATACGCCTCCATCGATGCGGCTGCTACTCTGTCGAAGTTCATGGTCGAAGGGTCGCCTGAGCCGGGACGCTTTGCTGAGGTCGTTGGGAGCATGATCGCACGAGCGGCGAAGGGCCAGCGTCGCGTGCGCATCTTTGGGGAACTGGTCGCGCTACTTTGGGCAGACGGGAACCGGGCGGCAGCGATCCGCCTTGAAGAACTCTGGAACGATCTGGGCAAAGTCCATGACTTCTCGCTCTTCTGTGCTTATCCGATGCATGGCTTTGACGGGGAAGCGCACGAGGTGGAGTTCACCGAGATTTGCCAGCAGCACGCCCAGGTCATTCCAGCCGAGAGCTATAACGCACTGGCCAGCCCGGACGAGCGCCTGCGTGCCATTACTCTGTTGCAACAGAAGGCAAAATCGCTTGAGGTCGAGATAACGGAACGGATGCGGGCAGAAGAGGCTTTTCTTCACCTGGCCGCCATTGTAGAGTCTTCTGATGACGCTATTCTTGGCAAAAATCTGGAGGGCATCATCACCAGTTGGAATGCAGCGGCCGAGCGCATGTATGGGTATAGCGCCGGGGAAATTGTGGGCCAGCCAGTTACGCTGCTCTTCGCGCCGGATCAACAAGATGAATTTACGCAGATCATGGCACGTATTCGCCGAGGAGAGCGTGTTGACCACTACGAGACCGTACGCGTGAGAAAGGACGGCACTCGCCTGTCTGTCTCTGTCACCATTTCCCCGATCAAGAATAGCACCGGCACCATTATCGGGGCGTCTTCTATCGCCCGTGATATCAGCGAGCGCAAAGAATTGGACAAGCGTAAAGATGAGTTTATCAGTATGGCGAGTCATGAACTCAAAACGCCTGTCACCAGTCTCAAAGGCTTTCTCAGCTTATTGCAGCGAAGCCTGGCAAGGCATGGAGATGGAAAAGAGCTTCATTACCTTGCCCGTATGGATGCCCAGGTAGATAAGTTAACCAAACTCATCAATGATCTGCTCGATGTTTCCAGGATGCAGACAGGCCAACTCGTCTATCGAGAAGAGCGCTTTGATCTGGATGCACTGGTACAAGAAATCGTGGAAACCATCCAGGGCACGACACAGACGCATCAGCTGATTCTTGAAGGCCAAATCCAGGTTGAAGTATTTGGGGACCGGGACCGTATTGGGCAAGTGCTGATTAACCTCCTGAATAACGCGATCAAGTATTCTCCTCAGGCAGACCGAGTGCAGGTGCGTGTCGCCGTAGAGCAAAACAAGGCCCTCGTGAGTGTCCAGGATTTTGGGATTGGGATTGCCAAAGAGCATCAATACAAGATTTTTGAGCGGTTCTACCAAGTTACTGATTCTGAAGAAAAAACCTATCCTGGGCTGGGCATTGGCCTTTACATCTCGTGTGAAATTGTCAAGCGACACGGCGGACAGATGTGGGTGGAGAGTAAGAAAGGCGAAGGGGCAACATTCCATTATACCCTGCCTCTCTTCCAAGAGGAAAAGCGATAAACCTCTTTGTAGCGTAGGTATGTAAGGGTAAAGAGACAGTATGCAGAGCAAACAGAAAAAAATCCTCGTGGTCGATGACGAGCCAGATATTTTAGAATTTCTGCAAGA
>JBGQJX010000115.1:0-10400 GCA_041499255.1 Ktedonobacteraceae bacterium
AGTCATAAAACAGGCCACTCTGTTCATCCAACAGTTCCTGGCAGGCGTCGTGCATCAAAGCTACAGCCATTTCAAGGTATGCTTTACGCTCATAAAGGTCATAAGCATCAAGCAGAGCTCGCATCATCCACACCTGGTCCGTCAATTGCCCAGGAAGTTGCGATTGACCATTGAGCTTGTAATGGCACATGCTCCCTGAGCTATGTACCATATGCTCACATAACCAATCCAGCGCGCGGATAGCCATGGTTTTCATTGAAGGAGTTTGTAGTATTTGCCCGCCCAGCAGATAGGCTGAAATCATGCGCGCGTTCCAGGAAGTGTAAACCGTTGTATCTACAGGTGGCGCCTGTCTTGAAGCACGCGAATATGTCCCTGGCTCATAATATTCTTCATCGGCACTCTGACTTCCACTAAAAATACCTACTTTGGGTTGCCACAGTATTTCATTAATATATGCCAGAAGCCGCCGGGCATAATCATACCACTGTGGATAGCGGGTCGCTTCTGCTGTAAGTAACAGTAAGCGCAGGAGAGCTGCATTCTCTTCTAGCATCTTCTCCGTGTGTGGCATACTCCAATCGCTCCCAGCAGAATACCGGAAGAAACCGCCCTCTTCCTTGTCCCACAATCCACCATCTATCATTTGTTCAAGCGAGTAACAAACCATCTCCAGGGCGTCATGCTGTTGGTAATTCCTTGCTAACATGAGGAAAAGTTCCAACGCTTCCGGGTGAGGAAATTTAAGATGGGGATGGATCTTAAAACCACCATATTCTTCATCGTAAAGTTCTCGTAAGACAACGCCAGCTTGCAAAGGAAGATCAGCCAGGGCAGTACGTTCTTCTTGTAAAAGAGTTCGCAGACCCACCGCAGGAAGGGCTTGTGACAGCTTTTTCGTAAAGCGGCGGTCTTGCAGTTCTCGAACCTGCTCGCTAATCTCAAGACGGTGCTCGCTATAGTATCGCCGTATATGCCCCAGATAATAAAGCATTTGCTTAGGAGGAACATATACACCTCCCCACAAGATTTCTCCTTCTGGAGAAAGCAGGAGTACGCTCGGCCAGCCATTCTGATTATAGCGTTGGTTAACATCTGGACGAAGATCACTATCAACGCGAATTGGCACATAGTCACGATTGAGAATAGCGATGATACTTGGTTCAGAGAGCGTAGTTTCATCCATAATATGACACCACTGACACCAGAAAGATGAGATCAGTAAAAAAATTGGTTTATCCAACTGTACAGCTTCCTGAAATGCAGCTTCTCCCCAGGGTTGCCAGTGAATAGAGGTAGCGCTATGAGGACGAGGAGAAAAACGGAATAAAGTGGATGTTTGAGCAGATGATGGCGAGTCACCGTCGACCTGGTCGCCGCTCATAAACATTCTCCTTCGCTTCAAGCTTGTTTTTGATAGAAAAGCCTGTGATAAAGGAAGCAGTGGCATGAAACCCCGGAAGTGTCGTATCACTAAGTATACCATAAAGATGAGAATGATGCATGCTTAGCACTGGCAAATAACGCTGAAAAACACCAAAAATCATTTGACTTGGCCGTACATGTATGCTACACTTTACCAAGTTTCATTGTTCGTATTCTTATTATTAGCTCGAAAAGAGGGAGGTTTGGCCTATTAACAGGGATTTTCGGGGGAATGACCGTGACCGTGCACGTGAAACAAGGGTCAATGAGCGCATTCGGGCGCGAGAAGTGCGCTTAATAGACGAAAATGGAGAGATGATCGGCGTTATGCCGCCTCTACGTGCTTTAGACATTGCCCGTGAAAGAAATCTTGATCTGGTTGAGATTTCGCCCAACGCTGTTCCGCCAGTCTGCAAATTGATGGACTACGGTAAATTCAAGTATGAGCAGGCTAAAAAAGAAAACGAGGCTCGCAAGAATCAGAAGACTATTACTCTGAAAGAGATTCGCATGCGGCCTCGTACTGATGAGCACGATATTGATGTGAAGACTCGCAAGATTCAAGAGTTTCTGGCTGAGGGAGACCGGGTGAGAGTCAGTGTCCAGTTCCGTGGTGCTGAGATGCGTCATCCAGATATTGGGCGCAAAATGCTTGACGAGATCGCGGAAGTATTAAAGGGCACAGCTATCATTGAGCGCAATCCTATAATGGAAGGCCGCATGATGTCAATGATCGTCTCCCGAGCACCTGGTTGGGAACCGCCTAAAAAACAATTACCACCTGCCAGTAAACATCAAGAGGCCAAAACTCAAACTGACACTCGAGCTAGCGCTCCGTCTCAGGCACTTGCCCTTACTTCTGAGAGCAGTGATGTAACAGAGGCTTCAAAGGAGAGTTAGCTTCTTCTTCGTGTGCGACAAATCTGGCAATCTCACCTGTTACCCACAAGAAGAGTCGTCTTATGGATGACACTCCTACAACGTCGATGGCCATAAATTCTACAACTTCGACGTTGTAGGAGTGTTATGCTTAGAGCCGTTTTAAGCTAAACCTTACAAAAATTTTATCATTTTCTCACAGCTATTTTATTTTTGAGGAGTATTCTAAAACAGTTCAGTGCACAGCTATCAGACCCTGAATGAGCATAACTGGCCTATTGATTTTTTGTGCTTCAACAGCTACCATACAATAAATACAACCTTTTGTAATGCAGCAAATGAACGGGGTCAACCGTAGGGGCCGATTTATCGCGCCCAGCGCCAATTTATCGGCCTACTCTATCCCTTCATCAATTTGTTAAACTTCATTATTACCAAAAACGGAAGATGATCTTAACCATATGAGTATTGCTTTGGGAGGCCTCTATGAGTAATTATGATGATCCACGCTGGTATGAACAACACCCAGAACACAACGATATACCTGCACCATCAATTCAGCAACCATCGTCTTTCGCTCCAAATACACAACAGCCTCCTTATAGCGAATATAGCTCGTTTCCACCAAATCCGGTACCAGGCGCACTCCAGCAAAAAATGTATCCGCAGGAGCCAATACAAGCTACTCACAGAAACAGGAGACCCTGGAGCCTTGGCTTTGGGCAGACAATCGTAGTAATTGCTCTTCTCCTGGTAACTTTTGCTGGCGGTTGGTTTGGCAATCAACTCTATGCCAATTCCTTCAATCGAAGTAATCTATCGCAATCTTATGCAAACCTCTATCAACAGGCCTGGACTATTGTTGACCAGAATTATGTTGATCGTAAGGCTGTAAATTATAAGCAAATGTCGTATAAGTCAATCCAGGCGATGTTGGATGTGCTCCAGGACAAGGGACATACGCGCTTTCTTACTCCCGAGGATGTCCAGGCTGAAAACCAGCAGTTAAGCGGGACATTTACCGGCATCGGTATTTATCTACGCCAGGACCAAAAAACCAAACAGCTTATCATAACAGCCCCAATTCCTGGCTCTCCCGCTGAAAAAGCCGGCTTTAAACATGGTGATATTATCCTGGCCGTCAACGGAGTCAGTACGAATGGCAAAGATGTAGCTGGAGTGAGTGCTCTCATCCAGGGGAAAGCTGGAACAAGCGTTAAGATTACAATACAGCGTCCATCAACTCAACAGACACTGACCATCACTGTAGTGCGAGCGGAGATTACTGTACCCAACGTCATTATGCACTACATCGCACAGGACCATATTGCCGACATTCAAATGGTGCAATTTGCCTCCGGAGTCTCCAATCAACTCAAAGATACAATTTTGAAAGCTCAAAAACTTGGTGCGAAAAAGATTATTCTTGACCTGCGGGAAAATCCTGGAGGCTACCTGCAGGAAGCAATTGATACAGCCAGTGAATTTGTCGCCAATGGAAACGTCCTCTTAGAGCAAGACAGTTCGGGGAACCGTAAAGCTTATGCCGTCAGCGGACATATTGTCGACGCTACGTCCCCCATTGTAGTGCTGGTAAATGGTGATACTGCCAGCGCGGCTGAAATCGTTTCTGGATCGCTGCAAGATAATAAGCGGGCAATTATACTTGGGGAGACGACTTTTGGTACAGGGACAGTCCTCGAGGAATTTTCCCTCACTGATGGCTCGGCAATCTTGCTCGGTACGAGTGAATGGCTTACACCCAACGGCCAATTCATTCGCGGTCATGGCATTTCTCCCAACATTGAGGTTAAACTGTCTACGAATGCTGTCCCGCTTACTCCAACCGATGAGAATGCGGGGAATATGACCGAACAGCAAATTCTTACGAGCGGAGATACACAATTAGTAGGGGCCATTAGGTACCTGGAGAAGCATTAGTTTCTCATTTCAAGTTTGATGAGATACGGCAGCCTGAAAATATTTACTGGTTAGTGGATGACCTAAAAGTGGCGCAATAAAACTCGTGGCCTCTACAACCTTTTCCAGGTTAATACCAGTACGTATGCCCATGCCATGCAGCATATAGAGAAGGTCCTCCGTCGCCAAATTGCCCGCTGCTCCTGGAGCATAGGGACAGCCACCAAGTCCACCGGCAGAAGAGTCTATCGTACCGATGCCAAGCTGCAGGGCTATGAGTACGTTAGCCAGAGCTGTACCACGTGTGTCATGGAAATGCGCTGCTAAACGCTCAACGGGGATGTTACCCTTCTCAAGCAAAAGACGCACCACCTCTACAACCTGGTTCGGAGTAGCCACACCAATCGTATCCCCAAGCGATATCTCATTGACCCCCATCTCAACTAGTGCCTGGGCCACCGAGAGCACTTGATCAAGCGCAACTGTGCCCTCGTAGGGACAGCCAAAAACCGTCGAGATATACCCTCTGACTGGTATGCTTTCCTGCTGCGCCAGGGCCACAACTGGACGAAAGTTCGCAAGGCTCTCTGCTATGCTAGCATTGATATTATGACGAGTAAAGCTTTCACTGGCGGCGGTAAAGACAGCTACTGAACGTACTCCAGCTTCCAGGGCGCGTTCCATACCTTTAAGATTGGGTACAAGAACAGAAAATTCTGTTTTCGCTAAGCGTTCCAATCCCGCCATTACCGCACTGGCGTCACTGAGTTGAGGAATAGCGCGAGGACTGACAAATGACGTCGCTTCGATAACCGGCAAGCCTGCTTCAGCAAGCATACTAATAAAATGTATCTTTTGCGCAGTGGGAATAAGCGCTTTCTCATTTTGCAAGCCATCACGAGGACCAACCTCAACAACGCGCACAGCAGGAGGCAAAGTGGTAAGCCCAGGCATCACTTTTTTACGCTCCTCTGTATTCATAATGCGAAGGCTGTTCTGAAGAATGAGTATCACCGCTTGTATCACTACCGCTTTTATCTTTTTGTGCTTCTTCTTCACGCTTTTCCCCTGGTGAAGACAGCAGTAGTGGCCGCGGCTGCTCTTCTTTCACCAGACGTGGGGTAACTTCGATGGGTCGTTTGTTAACACGTTCTACGCGAACCTGTGTAATACGCCTTCCGCGAGTCGTTAATACGGAAAAGATCATATCATGAAATGTAATCGTATCACCCACGTTTGGAATTTTATCGAGCTGGGCATATAAAAATCCACCGAGGGTCTCGTAATCCGTGTCATCCAGATCCATATCCATTATTTCATTGAACTCGTCAATATTGATCTTGGCATTAAAGATAGAGATATCTTCATTGACTTTCTCATACAGCTTTTCTTCGCGGTCATACTCATCTTGAATGTCCCCAACTATCTCCTCCACCAGGTCTTCGATAGTCACAAGCCCCGCCACAGAGCCATACTCATCAACAACAATCACCATATGCACACGTTGCTGCTGTATTTCCCGTAGCAAGTCATCCAATTTTTTCGTTTCAGGAACAAAGTAAGCTGTGCGAACAAGATCGCGTATAGGATGGTCGTCGTGGCCTTCGCGCAGTTGCTTCAGCATATCTTTGGTATACAAGACACCTATAATATTGTCGATACTCTCCTCGTAGACAGGAATGCGTGAAAAACCTCCCTGTAAAGCAAGATCGACTGCTTCATCCACGGTAGCACCACTCTCTAAGGTCACCATATCTATACGCGGTACCATCACTTCACGCACAGTAGTATCAGCAAACTCGAAGATACTATGGATCATCTCAGTCTCTTCTTCTTCGAGTACCCCTTCCTCTTCACCCACCGTCACAAGCAAACGCAATTCCTCCTCAGTGACGAATGGTCCACGATGCTTCACCTGACCTCCCATCAGGCGCACAAGAGAGTTCGTTACAGTGCCCAGTGCCCATACCACAGGCTGAAGGAGCCAGGCAACTGTCCTCACAGGCCTCACAAAAAATCGAGCCCAGCGCAGCGGATTTTGCACAGCAGCAGTTTTAGGCGTAATCTCGCAGAATATTAATACCACTAGTGAGATCAGGATAGTCGCAATCAGCTCACCGTAGTTAGGAGAAAAGCGCAGTGCCAGGACTGTTGACATACTGGAAGCGACAATCACGGCAACGCTATTCACGATCAGAATGGCCGAAAGCAATCTATTCGGATTGGAGAGCAATTTTTCGATCTCAATAGCGTGCTCATCGCCCTCTTCCACTAGATTCTTGAGTTTAATGCGGCTAATGGATGTGAGGGAAGTTTCAGCAGCAGAAGCGAAAGCACAGAGGATTAGGGAGATAACAAGAATAGTGAATTGTAGCCACCACTCTATATCCAATTGCGGAGCCTGAAAATCGATTCCGGCGGCTATACTTGCTAAGCCAGGGCCATCCATAGCAACCCTTACTCCTTTTCGTTGCCTTCGGTGGCAATGCCATCTTTCTCTTGAGGCATACGTAACAAACGTGCAGGAACACCAACAACCACTGATCCTGGGAGTACGTCTTTGTTCACAACAGCACCAGCCCCTGTCCGAGCATATGCTCCAACATTAACAGGCGCAATTAACATTGTATCACTTCCAATAGACGCCCCGTCACCTATAATCGTGCGATTTTTCCGTTCCCCGTCAAAGTTACAAGTTATCGAACCAGCTCCAATATTCACATGTTTGCCTACCGTAGCGTCTCCAAGATAGCTAAAGTGATGCATATATGTTCCAGCGCCAATATATGAATTTTTCACTTCTGCGAAGTTTCCCATATGTACATTACGTGCCAGGTAAGCGCCCGGACGACAATGACTAAACGGGCCTACATGCACATCGTCTTCAAGTGTGGCTTCTTCCAGCACGGAATTGCGTATGATACAGCGATCTCCAATAGTTGATTGATCAATAGTGGTACCAGGTCCGATATGACACGACACACCAATAGCAGTTTTCCCTGTAATCATTGTTCCTGGTAGAATAACAGTATCAAATCCAATGGTGACCTTTGCATCAATATACGTTGTAGCTGGATCAACGATAGTAACACCTGCATACATATGGCGTTCGAGTATGCGTCTGCGTAGAAACTGCTCTGCAGCAGCAAGTTGGACGCGATCATTGATACCAATGGTCTCTTCGAGTTTCCCCATCACTGTAGCTATTTCAAGCCCCTGAGAAGCCGCGATACGAACTAGATCAGTAAGATAGTATTCACCCGAGGAATTGCGAGGTAGATGATGCAGGGCCGGCCAAAGCCAGCTACTATTAAAACAGTAGACCCCAGAATTAACCTCTTTAATTTGTATCTGTTCCCTGGTCGCATGTTTTACCTCGGCAATTTCGAGCACACGTCCATCAGCATCGCGCACCACACGGCCAAAATCGCTGGGTAACGTGGCCTCAGCAGTGAGAAAGGTTATCGTCGCCTGCCGATCCAGGTGTTCAACTAATACACGCGCCAGCATTTCCCCGCTGACCAGCGGTGTATCGCCATAGCAAACAAGCACCACTTGAGGCAAAGTGGCAAGACCCTCAATTACGTGTTGCGCAGCCATAAGAGCATGGCCAGTGCCTAATTGTTCTTCCTGGATAGCATAAAGACAGCGTTCTCCAATAGCTTTTTCGACCTCGTCGGCCTGGTGACCTAATACTACAACAGGACGTTGGGAATGTACGGAAGCAACGTGAGAAGCGAATATAGCACTGGAAGGAATAGCCTCAATGGCATTCAGAACATGTGCTAAAAGTGGCTCGCCTGCCAACGAATGCAGCACCTTTGGCAAAGCTGAACGCATCCGTGTACCTTTGCCTGCTGCAAGAACCACGGTCGCATACATCTTCATAGCGACTATTACATACCTTTTTAACGACAATAACTAGCATCGAAACATAAAAAAAGCTCGGGCGCCAGGATTCGAACCTGGGAATGGTAGATCCAAAGTCTACTGCCTTACCGCTTGGCCACGCCCGATCATCGATCAGCCTACAGAACCGCAGGCACGTTGCGATTATATCATGCCGCAAAGGTGTTGACAAGATGTTTAATATTGCTGATGCAGTCCGTAGGGGATTTAGTCTGGACAAGATCAAGAAAGAAATCAAGAAGTGCATCGTCTTGTGCGCCAACTGCCACGCTATTCGACACTTCAATATGCGAAATAAAAAACAAACCAGCCCAGGGATTGCCGGGGAGTTCGAGGAACTGAACACCCTCCTTGCCGTCAGTCCAGAAGAGGAGGCTTACGACAGGTAGTTTGGCGACAGCGGCGATGTCGAACAGGAAATCATTAAGTATCAAGAGCACTTCGGCAACTATAGCCACCGCAAGAAGTAAAGCGAAATCATAAGGAGATTAGTCGCATCTCTTCAAAAAGATGTTGAAAAGGCAGGTTCACATTTAGTTCCTTTGCACGAGATCAGTAGGTCTTTCCCTATGTCGCTGTTGACCGGGTAACATGTAGTGATGTCCCTTGTGGGCATCAGCCAGGTTTCCGTATACGTTCTGCGGAAGTCAGGCTATCTGCCGTACAACCTCTCAACCTTTATGCCTCACCTGCGCAGCGCAGGAGATCAGCAATGGTGAACTCTCCCGCTTGCGCGGAGGGGAGTTCTGGCTGCCAATCGTCGGGTGTATGGAAGTACGAGCTGGGGTCGGCGGCAATGAGGCCAATCAGAACCTCGGCGACGATGCGCCCACCTGTTTCGCCAAGATACATGCCATTGTTACGTACTTCGGCCTCGCGCAGAATGTAGAACCAGAGCGGCGTTCCGCTGTGCCAGCCCAGGGAGCGCAAACCGACCTCGTCCCCGGAGAGTGGTGCAACTCCCATTACCCTGGAGACGGCCTCGCCGGAAGGCAGATCGAGTGCCTCGCCACGCACGAGGTCGCGGTAGGCCAGCGAGTGCTGTTCGGGACTGTCGGTCTCACCGACCACAGAGGCGGGCAGGTCGATCAGCGAGTGCGCGAGCACGGTATCGATGCGCTTGCTGGGCTGCGGCGGTCGTTGTGCATCAACATTGAAAAAGTAGGCCCAGTCAACCATGCGATCATGCAGCACAGGACAGGTACCGGCGCAGTCCGGGAAGACCTGGCCCTTTGCGCCGGTATCATTGAGCGAGTACATTGAGCGTACTTGGCTGTGGCCGTAGCGATAGGCCGCGTCTGCGAACTCTACAGGAATATAGACATGGTCAGCGTAGCTGTAGAACTTTAACCCGTTCGTTAAAATGTCTTCTACCAATGCATCACCTACGGTGAGTGGAAGGAACTCATTGACGACAATCCATTGATAGTGCCAGCGCACCAGGCGTTGGGCCTCGCCAAAAACCTGGGAGGCAGGCACGCCCTTAGCGCGCAGATGGTCAACGACGGCGTTGTGGAACTTGAGGAAGGCCAAATGCAGTTGCGAGATAATGAGATGAACGTCGTCGCGCGGGTCGCCAAGCAGGGCACGGCCCTGACGATTGCGCGGCAGATCCTCTAGCTCTCCCCGATCATTGATGCCGATTAGAAACTTATCAGGATCATCAAGGTCATAGAGGTAGGGACTGCCTGTTGGTCCTGCACCGTACATGGACTCCAGATCGAGGCTTGGTGTACGAAAGTTGCGCAGCTCGTTGAGGCGAGCATGATGCAACAGCAGGCTGCGATCGGCGGTGAGATCATGGGCGACAAACTGGCCCAGGAAGGTGAAACCGGCGGGTATACGTGGGTTGTCAGAATTAGCAGGTGCAGCAGTCGTCCCCTGGGCCTTTGACGCGGCATCCATCATAGAGCCTGAGCGGCCCAGGACCAACAAGATATTTTCGTCGGTTACCGGACTGTTAAGGGTGGGAAACATTCTGCCATATTTGCCGTCTTCCGCAGTGGCAAGTGAAGCCTTCAAATGCGGCGCAATCACACAGCTATGCGTAGCCATAAAAATCCTCCTCCCTGAGAGGGAACTTGTTAGAACATAACCTCGTCAATAATGTTAGACCAACCCTCGATAAGATACGTACCGACTCTCAGGTGGGTAGCACACTTCAACAGTTATCAACTCTATACTATTTGAGGGGCATTATCCATCACCCATTTGGCTAGTTATGCCCCGGAAGAAAGTCCTGGATGGAGCATGCTGCTCGCTTTTAC
>JBGQJX010000116.1:0-10364 GCA_041499255.1 Ktedonobacteraceae bacterium
CACTCCCCCTAAAGAGCGCGCGCGCGGTATGGGGCTTATCGGAGCAGCCATTGGCCTCGGATTTGTTGTTGGCCCGGCCCTTGGCGGACTGCTTGCTTCTCTGGGTCCGGCGCTTCCCTTCTGGGTAGCGATGAGTGTGGCGATTGCCAATACGTTGCTCGTGTTCTTCTTCTTACCGGAGACACGCAAACAGCAGGAAGTCACTCAACCAGGCGAGAGCCATGGCACGAACACATTTGTCGTGCTCGCCGGTTGGAGACAGGTACTGCGCAATGCAGCAGCAGCAAGATTGGTGCTCATTAACCTGCTTTTCACCATCGCATTCACCGCCATGGAGGCCATCTTTCCTCTCTTTACACAGCACACTTTTGGCTGGACTGCCATGCAAAACGGCTACATCTTTACCTACGTCGGTATCGTAATTGTCATTATGCAGGGTGGACTCGTGGGCCAGCTCGTCAAACGCTTTGGCGAACGCAGCCTGTTGATTGCTGGCTTGATCATGCTAGCAGCAGGACTGGCCCTGCTTCCCTGGAGCACGCAACTTGCGCTACTCCTGATTGCCCTTGGTATATTAAGCGCCGGTGACGGTATGGTCACACCAACGCTATCAGCCCTGCTTTCATTCGCCAGCCCAGAAGGAGCCCAGGGGGAGACCCTCGGATTCGCCCAGGGTATAGCTGGTATGGGACGGGTCATAGGCCCCCTCATCGCTGGTACCATTTACGCCTTAGGCGGCCCCGGAACACCTTTTCTGTTAGGCGCAGGCCTGGTTGTGCTGGCAACTCTACTTGCCATACCCGCACTGCCAGCCCCACACGTAAAGTCTCCTGCAAAAGAAGAAAGCAACGAAACACACATCATGGCAGAGGCTTGTCCCTCGTCTGTTAGGGACAGAGACGATACGCCCTCTGGCAGAAGCGCACCAGACTAGCCTACTTGTTGTAAAATACAAACATCATATACTATTTCCGGAGGATCAATGAAAGTTATGACAATCGCAGTCATGGTGCTGCGCATCGCCGTACTCGTAGCGCTCGTCATGGGCATCATATTCTGGACAGGCAACCTCGAAAATCTCCAACTCGTCCACATGCTTATCGGTTTCATAGTAGTTCTCTCTCTCTGGGTTATCGGATTGGCGCAAGGCTTTATAAAAGGTGGCAGTTTTGGCCTGGCAGTAGCAACATTCATTGTCGGCCTACTTCTTGCCATTGTTGGCTTATACCAGCAAAACTGGCTACCCGGCTCCGCGCACTGGGTCATCCAGGTAATTCACCTGCTCCTCGGCTTATCAGCCATAGGCCTCGGTGAAATGATTTACGCACGCACAAGGAAACGCCTCAAAACCGCCATCGCAGCCTGACATCAACCCTGCCCTATTGCCGATTATCCATCCATATGATTTAATACAGAAAGATTTCCATTTCTCGGAATCTCATTGACGTACACTTAACGCATTGAAGGGAAACGAGCGTGAGCAATGAGGAAAAGCGCGAACAGATAGCCGTGTATCCTGGCAGTTTTGACCCACTAACCAATGGCCATCTTGACATTGCACGACGAGCAGCACAACACTTTGACACACTGATAATTGCCGTTTATGCTTTTCCTGATAAAAATTTGCTCTTCCCCGTAGATGAGCGCGTCTCACTCTGGCAAGAGGTCATCGCCTCTGAAGAAATGACCAACGTTCGCGTCGAGAAATTTACCACACTCCTGGTAGACTACGTGCGCTCCGTAGGAGGGCAAGCCATCATTAAGGGCCTGCGCTCGCCCAACGACTTTGAGGCCGAGTTCCAGCAGGGGTTGATGAATCGCAAACTCGCACCTGAAATTGAAACCTTTTGCTTATTGACCAACCTTGAGCAACTCTTTGTCAGCTCATCTCTGCTAAAAGAAGTTGCTCGCATGGGAGGGGATGTCGCCGATATGCTTCCTCCCGTTGTCATGAAAGCGCTGCAACATAAACTGAGTCCATTCCATAACACACCATGAACTAGCTGACTTTATTTACGGCCTGGTCCAGGGTAAGAAACACCTCTCGCCAACTACTGCGCTGGTAGAGTACGTATACCACCCGTAGCCAGCAGTCTAGAGTCGGGAAAGGCAGGAAAACGATGGATATACTCTATCTTGTAGATCGCCTTGAGAATCTCATTGCCAGCAGCCGTAGAATGCCGCTGGTCAACCAGATCCTCATCAAGGAGGGGGATGTCCTCAACATTGTTGATCAGATGCGCACCTCCATACCCGACGAAATCAAGCAGGCACGACGTATCATCCAGGAGAAAGAGCGCATACTCGCACAAGCGCAGGCCGACGCTACCACTCTCTTATCCCGCGCACGCGAAGAAACAGAGCGCGCTATGAACAGAGAAGGACTACTGCGTGCCGCTGAAGCGCGTTCGCAAGAGCTTGTTCGACAGGCCGAAGAACAGGCTCAGTCGGTCGTTGAACAGGCCGAAGAGCATAGTGAACAACTCAAAAACGACGCGGATAACTACGTCGCGGAAACACTGCGCAACCTGAAGGACCACCTGGCAAGTATCGAAATGGACATTAGCCGCACCATCCTCAGTATCGACAAAGGCCTCGAAAGCCTGGAGATACCAGAGGGTGAAGGGGCAGTAGAGGATGAAGAAGAGCTAGAAGTGTACTTTGAAGAAGCCGAAGGTCCAGCAGAAATAGAAGACTTGCCTGCACGTCCCGTTCCCCGGCGAGCATCCCTGGCAAATGATACCCAGGGAGGCCCAATCCACTAACGCTCCCTCATGGCTTGGAAAGGGCCAGATGCGGCCACGCAGACTCTGTAGACCAATGAGGAAAACGATGCTCAGCAGAAGAACGCCCCCGATCACCGATGCTCAGGGTCTCCTGGTGCCTGGCAGCATCGCCTCCTTAGAGCCCGTGGCGCTGGGCGGAATGACTCAATGGCTCCTCATCCGTGGCCAGCAGCGCAACCTTCCAGTCCTCCTCTGGCTGCATGGCGGTCCTGGAGGAGCACAGATCGGCTGGGCCGGTGCGTTTCAACGGGAGCTGGAAGAGCACTTTGTCGTGGTCAACTGGGACCAGCGAGGCGCCGGTCTCTCTTATTCCAGAAAGGTGTCGGCAGACGCGCTGACGCTTGAACAATTCACTCGGGACACCATCGATCTGGCAAACCACCTCCGCGAGCGGTTTGCCAGCCCGCGAATCTATCTGGTCGGGCACTCCTGGGGCAGCGTCTTAGGGCTGCTGGCAGCCCAACAGGCACCTGAATGCTTTCAGGTCTTTGTCGGCGTCGGGCAGATCGTTCATCAGGACGAGAGCGTGCGGCTCACCCAGCAGTGGGCCCTCCAAACAGCGCGGGAACGTGGAGATCGGAAGGCAATTCAGCAGTTAGAACGGCTGGGCAGTCCCCCCTACCCAGGTGGGAGACGCTCCATGAGGCAGCTGAATCGGTGGACGGATCGGTTCCGGGGGCAGTGGCACAGCAAGCCCATCAACCAGGCGGTGAGCAAACCGTTCCTGCGCTCGACCGAATATACTCTGTGGGACAAGATCCGCTATTTTCGTGGAGTGGCCTTTTCTCAGAAACAGGCACGAGAGAAGATGACTAGCGTGAACGTGATGGAACGGGTTCCCCAGGTAGAGGTTCCGGTGTGCTTCTGTATCGGGCGTCACGATCATGTAGCCTCCACCACCCTTGCTCAGGAATACTTTGACCGGCTGAAAGCGCCCGAAAAAACCTGGATCTGGTTTGAGGACAGTGCCCATTATCCGCCCTTTGAAGAGCCAGAGGCGTTTGTGAAAGTGTTGGTCCAGATCCAGAAGGGTTGAGGGCGCAACTCGTATGATTATTGATTGTTGAACATTATGCATCCCAGTTCCCAAATTCCTGTTCTCCCATACACCAAAAAGATGATTTATTTCGTTCATTTGTTCTAGAAATACCATCCACTTCCCCTTTTGCCTCAAAAATAACATTGACTGCTTGCTTAAAGTTAGGTATACTCTTCTCAAAGATATTTTAGAACTTACGTTCTGCATTATTCTTATTTTTTTACCCTGTGTAGACCACCTCTTGACTGGGTCACCATGCCAGTATATTTCGTCTGCACGAGAGAAGAGCGTATGAACAATTATCGTGTGTCTCTATTTCTTTGGCATATCCCTTGTGGATTCCCCTCGCCCGCTGACGATTACGTTGAAGCGCCCCTTGACCTGAATGACCTGGTGATTGCTCACCCCACGGCTACCTTTTTTGTCAGAGTCTCCGGTGACTCCATGATCAATGCCGCTATCTGTGATGGTGATATCATCGTGGTTGACCGGGCACAAGATCCTGGGGACAATTCCGTTGTGGTGGCCTATCTCAACGGCGAATTTACCGTAAAGCGACTCTCTCAGCAAGAGGATGCCGCTTACCTCGTTGCCGAGAACCCTAGCTATCCATCAATACGGGTCGACGACACGGCCGATTTCTATGTCTGGGGCGTGGTGACCTATTGCATTCATAAGGTGGTATGAGAAAGAAAATTTATGCACTGGTGGATTGCAACAACTTCTACGTCTCCTGCGAACGGGTATTTCACGCATCAATTCAAAATAAACCTGTTATCGTCCTTTCCAACAATGACGGGTGTGTCGTTGCCAGGAGCAATGAAGCGAAAAAACTGGGCATCAAAATGGGCCAGCCTGTCTTTGAGTGCGAGGAGCTTATCAGAAAGCACAACATTCGGGTATTTTCGAGTAACTACTCCCTGTATGCTGATATGAGCGCCAGGGTCATGAACGTTCTCTCTCAATTCTCTCCCAGGGTAGAAGTATATTCAATCGATGAGGCCTTCCTGGATCTTTCTGCGTTGCACATCGATGATCCGACAGAGTTTGGGCGCGTCATGAAGGCAAGAGTCCTCCAGTTCACTGGTATTCCGGTCTCTGTTGGCATCGCCAGCACCAAAACGTTATGCAAGATCGCCAATGAAACCGTGAAAAAAGACGCGCGCTATGACGGCGTTCTCGACCTGGCCGCGCTCTCAGATCAAGCAATAGACGAACTGCTATCAAACATTGCCACCGAAGATGTATGGGGCATTGGCTACAAATATAGCCTGTTCCTGGCGAACCATGGCATACTTCATGCCAAAGACCTCAAAGACGCCGATGAAAAGTGGATTCGGCGCTATCTCACCGTTGTGGGCGAGCGCACTGTCTTAGAGCTACGAGGAACAGCCTGCATTCCTCTCGAGACACAACGCCCTGCTAAAAAGGGCATCATGTGCTCTAAGTCATTTGGGAGAGACGTCACACATCTCGAGGAGCTTGAAGAGGTGGTCGCAACGTACACCGCCAGAGCAGCGGAGAAGCTGCGCAGCCAGGACTCCCTGGCCTCGTGTATTACGGTGTTCATACGCACGAATGCCTTCAAGAAGGACACTCCTCAATACTCCAACTCCTTTTCACTGCGCATTCCCTACCCCACCGCCTTTACCCCTGAGCTTATACGCTATGCGCTCAATGCATTGAAAGCTATGTATAAAGACGGCTACCACTATAAAAAGGCAGGGGTTTACCTCACGAAGATCGCTTCGCAAGAGGGTGTACAACCTGACCTCTTCAGTGAGTTTTCGCTGCATAACTACTATAGGCAGGCACGGCTGATGTATATCGTGGACGCTATCAACAAGATTTATGGCCGCGATACTCTCTTCTTTGCAGTGCAGGGCATCAGCCGCTCCTGGAAAATGCGACAATCCAGGCTTTCGGCACGCTTTACCACACGCTGGAGCGAGATACTCACTATCTGAAATATCTTCTCTTGAGCTTGCTCCCACCGGGACATTTCACCTATAGAAATCATCCCCTTGTACTTTGCCTCACTGAACATTATACTTTTCGATAAAGCGGTATTCGCAATCTCTTTTACAGGCAATACCTTTGCCCGGCGGTCCCAGTGGCTTATCGCCCAGGTCACCTGTATCGCTTGTCGTTTTTTCACTGTGCATGAACAGAAAGGAGTATCCCTTGCCCCAGAATGTAGAGCAGCATGTCACTCCTGAGCAAGTGCTTGCGGTGTTGCAGACCTGCTACGACCCGTGTTGTAAGGAACGTGCCGTCAGCGTAGTAGAGTTGGGAATTATTCATGACGTAAAGGTCGCCGAGAACGGGCACGACGTGCGCGTTGAACTTCTCCTAACCTCCGGCTGGTGTCCCTTCTCAACGCATCTCGTACAAATGATCGATCAGCACGTGCGTGAAATTGAGGGGGTCTCCGAAGTGGCCACAGAGATAGTGTGGAGCACCGTCTGGACGCCCGAACGCATGACCGCCAGTGCGCGTCAGAAACTCACCCTGCCAATGGAGCAGCTACTGCCCTTGCGACAACGTCGTCTCGAGCGAGAAGCGCAGCTCTCGCAGCCACCTATTTGCAATGTATGAGAGGAGTACATCATGCTGGACAATGACGCCTTTGTATTTGACTCTGTCTGCCATGTCTTCAATTTTGACATGAACAACGCCTTTGACAAAGCAGGCCAGATGTTCATAAATCACCTGTATGCCTTCCACCAGGTACTGACACCTTCAAGTGAACGCTTGCTTGGCCCCGAAGAGTTTTTGCGCGAGTGGAGCATCGATGATATCGCTAAAATGGTCTTCGAGGAGTCAGGGACCGATATGATTGTCGCGCAGCCTCTGCCCCTCACCGACCTCTTTCATGATGGCCTATCGCAGTGGGAGAAGTGTGCGGCCATGGCGCAAAAGTACCCCGACCGCGCCATCTTCTGGGGAACGATCAATCCCTTAGAGGGTAGAAAGGCGCTCGACCTGATGGAGCGCCAGGTCAAAGAGTTCGGCGCGAAAGCCTTCAAACTCTACAACGTACGCTACGATTATGGCGAACCGTTCCCGTGGCGCATGGACGACCGACGCGTAGCCTATCCCATCTTTGAAAAAGCCCTCGAACTTGGGATAACCACCATCGGCGTGCATAAGGGCGTTCCACTTGGCCCGCAGCCCATAGAACACACTCAAGCATGGGACATGGACGGAGCCGCCGCGAATTTCCCGGATATTAACTTTGTCATCTTCCATGTCGGCCTGCCCTTTATCGACGAAATCTGCTGGCAACTGGTGCGCTACCCCAACCTCTACGCCTCGATTGCCGCCACCCTCAACTTCATCGTGCGCGCGCCGCGCCAGTTTGCCGAAAATATGGGCAAACTGATGTTCTGGTGCGGCGAAGACAAGATTCTCTATGGCGGTGAAACCCCCATCTGGCATCCTCGCTGGGCACTCGACGCCTTTTGGAAATTTGAGCTACCCGAAGACCTGATGACCGGTTACGGCTATCCCCAGTTGACCACCCAGGCCAAGAAGAAAATCCTCGGAGGCAATCTCGCCCGCCTGATGGGCATCGACGTAGAACAGAAAGTCGCCCAATTGCGGAAATAAGCAGTGCTGGAGTTTCAGCTATAACACAATCACCTATCAACCTATCCCTTGAGGAGATCTTCGGCCACCAGGGACTGAGCATGGTGGCCGAAGATCCCGACGTGGTCGTGATGGATTACAATGACACGTCATACCTGATCACCCCATCTGGTATCTTACACTGTAGGTACATTGTCTGGTAACTGTCCGTCCTCCTGCTTTCACTGTTTGTAGTAGCATCGCTTTGTTGACCCAGGAACAACTTTTCTCCTCCTTGAAAAAGGATAACCCCTCAACACGATTGCGGAAGAGCCGATGGTGTGAGCAAGAGTGGTAGCCCGGTGCATCTTTCTATGCAGATGGTCAACCATCTGCTGAAGTGTCACGAACGTGAATCCTCGGCGCAATAAGCTCTCAATGATGATGGGAAGAGCCTGCACGGTCTGCGCACGATTTCCCCCACCATCGTGCATGAGAATAATGCTCCCGTTCCCTGCCCGACGCAGCACTCGCGAGATGATGGCATTGCTTCCCGGCATTGACCAGTCTTCTGGATCAACGTTCCACATGACAATGGTCAGACCCAGGCGATTGGCCTGCGTCAATACTTTGGCATCATACGCCCCATAGGGGGGACGAAAGAAGATGGGCCATCTCCCTATCGCTTTTTGAATAGTCTCGGAAGTCGTAGCGAGTTGCCAGAAGATCTTTGATGAAGCCAGGAAGGGAAGATAGGGATGTGACCAACTATGGTTTCCTACCCAATGTCCGGCGCCATCCTCTTGCTGGACAAGATCAGCATGACGTTTGACCAGGGATCCAATACAGAAGAACGTGGCCTTGATTCGATACTGCCGCAGAATAGTCAGTATCTGTGGCGTATAGTAGATATTGGGCCCATCGTCAAAAGTTAAGGCGATCTCGCGCCGCGTTGGATCACCATGATATTAAGAGGTGATCATGTGCTTGCAATACTGCGACTTCTTGCTGAAATCCCTTGGGAAAAGGCGTGACAGGAGGTAGCGGCGTGAGAGTCGGAACTGGAGTCGGGGTTGGGAGAGGCGTTGGAGAATCAGTAGGCACGGCTGTAGCAGATATTGCTGGACGTACAGCGTTGACCGGGGAAAGTGTGTGAGGAGTCTGAGTACAGGCCACTGCGATCAGGGCCAATCCTGTGAGTATCATTAAATGGAGAGGGAGGAGAAGCAAACGTTTCATGGTCATGTCTCCTGTCGATCGAACCCCACCTCAGGTTGCTATACTGCACGGCATCCCGTATTCGAGCACCGGTGCCATCGAAGCCTACAGATGAGGAGAGTGTCCAGCCAATCTTGGGCAGCGGAAGCGTGTAACCGTAACTGTTCCGTTCCTGCTTGCATAAAACGGCTCTTTCCCTTCACTGCCTCGCTTTTTTTCTACAGGCCACAGGTCACTCAGCTAGTGCAATCAGACAAAGGAATACACCCAGAAGGTATAACGCTGATGACTTGCAGAATCGGTGTACGGAGTGCTACCACCGTGGTGGTCAGAAAAATTGATCCCTCTGTTCCCTGGGCAAAGGGACAAAGAAGGAAACAATGCCGGAAGATTCGGCAAGGGTTCGTGACCTGGGAACGACTATATGACAGCCCTTTCTCTGCCAATTCTGGATGTTCTGTTTGTCGTATTGTATGCTGTAAACAACAAAGATGTTTGACTGATAAGATTAACCAAGCGCATTTACTCACTTCTAGACGAAAACATACATGAGGAGGCGACTTAAATGGCTGGCCCAATTTCAACAAAGGAACTTGACCTGACCCCTATTCCTGGCAAAACATACTGGAACACTATGCGTGAATGGCGCGAGGAGTTCATTTACTTTCTCCTCGTCGATCGCTTTCACGATGACCTGAACCGCGCTCCAGTGCAGTCGCCTGCACGGTCCGACAGTAGCGGGACACAAGAGCAACTGAGCAAATTCTGTGGTGGAACCCTGCGGGGTATTTTGAACCACCTGGATTATATTGAAAACCTGGGGTGTACTGCCCTTTGGTTAAGCCCTATATTCGAAAACAATGGCGCCCCCAATGCCGATTCCGGCAACTATCATGGCTATTCCATTCAAAATTACCTCGATATCGATCCTCGTTTTGGCACAAAGCAGGATTTAGTTGATCTCGTGGAGGCAGCTCACGCTCGCAATATGCGCGTATTTCTGGACGTGGTTATCAACCATTCGGGAGACAACTGGTCCTATCCAGGGGACTATCCGTACTATTACGACAATGACACTCAATTCCCCTTTGGAGCGTGGCGGCTGGACAATCGACCGCTGCCACAAGAACTCCGCAACCCCGATTACTATCATCGCAGGGGGCAGATTCAGAACTGGGATGCGTATCCTGAGTACCAGCATGGAGACTTTCTCTCCCTGAAGGACTACGAAAACGACGATGATCCCGCTGGCGGTCAGTTGCTTGACACGTTAATCAAAGCGCACTGCTACTGGATACGCGAGGCGGATGTTGACGGATTTCGCATGGATGCCGTCAAGCACATGGGAGCGTTGGCAGTCAGCCGTTTTTGCCAGGGAATCCGCGAGTATGCTGAACGGTTGGGCAAACACAATTATTTCTTATTTGGCGAGCTTATAGCTGGCGATGATGCGATTGATCGCTATATCGGCCCCAATACACCAGCACAGGTAGACGACCAGACAGTATACTTCGGCCTTTCTTCGGTTCTTGATTTTCCGCTCTACTGGGTCCTGCCAGGTGCCATCAAAGCGCTCGGTTCACCTGTCGATTTGCTCAATCGCTACGAGGCCTTGCGAGGGCATGCTCTTAGCCGGGGAGAGTTGGGGCGCTATTTTGTCACCTTCCTGGATAATCATGACCAGGTTGGGCAAGCCTATAAACAGCGTTTTGCGGCAGGAGCTCCCGACGCACAGGTAATCGCGGGCATAG
>JBGQJX010000117.1:0-10339 GCA_041499255.1 Ktedonobacteraceae bacterium
ACCAGGCCGTTCGAGGCAAACGCACGTATACGCTATAAGGCACAAGAGGAACATGCGCTGGTGACTCCCCTGGAGGGGAATCGCGTGAACGTGACACTTTCACGCCCACAGCGTTCGATTACACCTGGACAAGCAGCCGTCTTCTATGGCGGTGAGGAGGGTGATGAGGTGTTGTGTGGAGGAATTATTGAAGAATGACCGATCAAGCACATATTAGGAATTTCTGTATTATCGCGCACATTGATCATGGAAAGTCAACATTGGCAGATCGCCTGTTAGAATTTACGGGAACTGTCTCCAAGCGGGAATTGATGGAACAGACGCTAGACCAGATGGATTTAGAGCGTGAAAAGGGCATCACCATCAAAGCCCAGGCGGTGCGCATGCGCTACACGGCGCTCAATGGCGCAGAGTACGAATTGAACCTGATCGATACTCCGGGCCATGTCGATTTCACCTATGAAGTGTCGCGCAGCCTCGCCGCCTGTGAAGGGGCATTACTGGTCATTGACTCTACGCAGGGCATTGAGGCACAGACGCTGGCTAACCTGTACCTGGCACTTGAAGCCGATCTGAGCATCATTCCTGTTATCAATAAGATTGATCTGCCCAGCGCCGATCCTGAACGCGTCATGCAAGAGGTCGAGGAAGTTATTGGAATACCCAAAGACGAGTGTATTCTTGCCTCGGCCAAAGAAGGTATCGGCACACAGGAGATTTTAGAAGCCATTATCACGCAAGTTCCGCCTCCCAGGGGCAATCCTGCCGCGCCACTACGCGCCCTGGTCTTCGATTCTCACTATGATTCGTACAAGGGTGTCATCGCCTATGTGCGCGTCGTTGATGGACAGTTACGCGAAGGGGAACGGCTGTCAATGATGGCAGTTGGCAGTACAACCGATCTATTAGAAGTGGGCTACTTCCAGCCGCGCCTGATCTCCGCAGGCATACTCACTGCAGGAGAGGTTGGATATATCGCGACAGGATTCAAAAATGTGAAGGATTGCCGTGTGGGTGACACAGTGACTACTCCCACCGCACTTGGCCACGTTGAGGCACTACTCGGCTACAAACCGGCCAAACCGATGGTTTTCGCGGGAATCTATCTAGTTGAAGGAAGCGACTATCTGCTTTTACGTGATGCACTTGATCGTCTGAAATTAAACGATGCCTCCCTTTTTTACGAGCCAGAGACCTCAAACGCGTTAGGCTTTGGCTTTCGCTGCGGCTTTTTGGGCCTACTACACATGGAAATTATCCAGGAACGGCTGGAGCGGGAGTACGACATGGACATACTGGCCACCGCTCCAAGTGTAGAGTACTATGTCACACCTACGAACGGGCCATTGGTCAAAGTGGATAATCCGTCAGATTTTCCGGCCTCTGGAGATATCGAGAAAATCGAAGAACCCTGGATGGACATTTCCATTTTCACCCCCACGCGCTATATCGGCACGATCATGGACCTGGTTACATCACGGCGCGGCACCTTCAAAGAGATGAAGTATATCGAAGCTGAGCGCGTCTTATTGATGTATAACATGCCGCTGCAAGAGCTGATTGTCGATTTTTACGACCAGCTCAAGTCGCGCACGCAAGGATACGCCTCGCTCGACTATACCTTTGGTGGTTATCAGGAAGCAGATCTGGTGAAACTGGACATTCTCGTCAACGGGTATCCGGTGGATGCCCTGTCACTGATTCTCCACCGGGACAAGGCCTATGCCCAGGGAAGAACACTGGTTGAGAAACTCCGCAGTCTTATCCCGCGCCAATTATTCGAAGTGCCCATTCAGGCAGCTATTGGCTCACGTATTATAGCTCGGGAATCGGTCAAAGCGATGCGTAAAGACGTTCTGGCCAAATGTTACGGCGGTGACATTTCGCGCAAACGCAAACTGCTGGAGAAGCAAAAAGAGGGGAAGAAACGCATGAAAATGGTGGGCAACGTGGAAATTCCACAGGAGGCATTCATGGCGATTTTATCGCTAGGGGATTAGAGGACAGGTGACGACTCCCTACGGCTGAAGCCGAGGGCTTCTACGGAGTTTCACCGACGCCATATCGTCCTATGGCAGTAGTAGTTCAGTTTCATGCACAGAGGCGGGCGTTACTCACAGACCTCTGTCTCGAATGGCACGATTTGAAAACGCTAGTGCTTTTACCGTGCGCCGCCTCGGTGTGCGCTGGATAGCCCCATAGGGGCAGGAGGTTGAGAGGAAAGAACCTACTAGGACAACACCTTACTTAGCGGGAAAACCCAAAGAGGAAAACAGCATGGTGTTAAAGCAGATAAGCCTGAAGGTATGTAAGGCAGTACGATCTGCAAGTCCTGTACGCATGGTGAAACCTGAATTGGCTGAACCCAAGTTTCCAACGGAGTCAGCACTCTCCCGTCGCACCATACCTGAAGCGTCGACACCGTAATACGCACCAGTGGGTAAAGGGTGCGGAATTCTCTCTACGGTGAGTGACCAGTAATGAACTGGTTTAAGGAAACGAACTGGGCACCTACACGCACTTAACGTCCAGTGAACGCAAAAGCGGGATCGCCTACAGGTGGAGACACCCATGGCGACGGAACCCCCATAGTAGCCAAGCAATGGAAATCCATTGACAAGGTAAAGGGGCAACCCTCGAAGGAGGGTGAGAGCCTGACTAATCGGAGTCAGGCAGGGTAGGTATCGTCAAGTTCAGAAGATACGGAGGCATGCGAAATGCAGAGCACCAAAGTATACTTGGAACTTATCCATGAGCGAGGCAAGAAAGGGCTGCCTCTAGAACGGGTCTACAGGCAACTGTTCAACCGAGAGCTGTACCTAACCGCCTATGGAAAAATCTATCGCAATGCAGGAGCCATGACGCATGGAGTCACCGACGAAACCCCAGACGGCATGTCGCTAGAAAAGATTGACGCCATCATTGAAGCACTGCGATATGAACGGTATCAATGGCTTCCAGCAAAGAGGGTCTATATCCTGAAGAAAAACGGGAAAAAACGCCCACTAGGTCTGCCGGTTTGGTCTGATAAATTGGTGCAGGAAGTGATGCGCATGATTTTGCATGCCTATTACGACCCACAATTTAGCAGCCATTCACATGGATTTCGACCCGAACGGGGGTGTCACACGGCATTCCGCGAGATCGACCAGGACTGGTCAGCAACAACGTGGTTCATAGAGGGGGATATTTCCGCATGTTTTGACAAGTTAGATCACAAAATCATGCTTGAGATACTGCAAGAAAATATCCATGATGGAAGGTTCATCAACCTCATCAGCGAACTCCTCAAGGCTGGATATATGGAAGACTGGACTTACAATGAAACGCGGAGTGGTAGCCCACAAGGCGGCATATTAAGCCCATTACTTGCCAATGTCTACCTTAACAAGTTAGACACGTTTGTAGAAACCGGGCTCATCCCACAATACACACGGGGAAGCAAGAGAGAGAGAAATGTTGAATACGGAAAACTCATGGCACGCTCAACCTACCTGCGAAAGCAAGGAGAAACGGAGCAAGCGGAGGAAGTGAGGAAACGTGCTCAACAGATGCCCTCGATCAAGGTACATGACCCGAACTTCCGACGCTTGAGGTTCATTCGCTACGCCGATGACTTCCTTTTAGGGTTTATCGGACCGAAAGAGGAAGCCGAAGAAATCAAGCAGCAACTTGAACAGTTCTTGCGTGAGAAACTCAAGTTAGAACTGTCACAAGCTAAAACACTCATCACCCACGCGAGAAGTGAAACAGCACGATTTCTTGGCTATGAAGTAGCAGTGGCACAAGAAGACAGTAAGCGTACTTTGCGGCAAACCAGAGGAACTGAACAGCCAGCAAAGTGCCGAAGTGTCAACGGGCGGCCAATTCTACGAATACCACAAGATGTATTGGAAGAAAAGTGTAACCGCTACAAGAGAACAGGAAAAGTGAAAAATCGGCCAGAACTGGAAAGCAGTAGCGACTACGATATCGTGATGACGTACCAGTTGGAATACCGAGGTATCGCCAACTACTACCAGATGGCACTGAACATACGCTCACTGAATCATCTCAAGTGGGTAATGGAAACTTCTCTCACGAAAACCCTGGCAAGCAAACACAAAATGTCTGTGAAACAGGTCTATCGAAAATATGGAACAGATCACCAAGTAGACGAGAAGCTCTACAAGGGACTGGCGGTAATTGTTCCACGAGAAGGAAAAGAGCCGCTTGTAGCCAAATGGGGTGGTATTCCGCTTAAACGGAATATAAGAGCAACCCTGGAGGAACAGCCGCCACAGGTTTGGGGGAAACGCTCAGAGCTAGAGAAGAGAGTCCTCGCGGAGACCTGTGAACTCTGTGGAGCCACAGAGCGAATTGAGGTACATCACATTCGGGCACTGAAAGACCTTCAGAAATATCCAGGAAGAGTAAAACCAGAATGGGTAAGAAGAATGGCGGTGCGCAAGCGCAAAACGCTGGCCCTCTGTAGAATTTGCCATGAAGATGTCACCTTCGGGCGACCTCTCAGAAAACAACCGATGAGCATCATGGAAATCAAAGCCTTACAAAAAGGGGCAATGGAACGATACTAGAGAGCCGTATGCGTTGAAAGGCGCACGTACGGTTCGGAGGGGGGAGGTCGAAAAAGGGCCATCTCAAAATACCGCTTGGAAATACTCTAGGCAGGTCTGAGAAATAACGGTACCTCGTCGGCCCCCTACCCTACCACGGGAGCGAATTACCGTGGAACCCAGCCAAACACTCTTCTTTTCTTCAGGTGCAATTGAACTAGAACAAGTATACCATTGGCATCAATCCGTCCATATGGACATAGCTCCATAGAGGGATATCAAAAGCATGCTCCGTCTGCGGACAGCGCGGCTGATATCCCCATGGTGAGACACCAGGGGCTTAACGCCGCGACTAGGTAAATCAGGCACATCGTGCGGGAGGCAGAGAGATTGTGGCCAGGCTACGACGTATATAAAGATAGTTTGCAGGTGGCGTGAAGATGCAGGGCCAGGCGGCGGCATGTCTCGAGTTACCCATTTCTATGGCATTATCGCAACAAAATGTCCAGTTTAGGCGTCATATACATTGATGACTGACGATAAAACCTGTTGAGATTTTTTCCTATTCCATGTTATAATCTCAAATGCTCGTGAACTGCTTTTTTTCCTCATCATAAAGAGCTAAATGATATAGAGAGGCTTCGGCCATGTTGAATTGGAATTCAGGGCGGCCCTTATTTGGGCGACCAGCAGGGTCGCCCCAACACTCGTTCAGGATGTTCGTCTGTTTGTGCCTGACACTCACTGTCGCATGTGGTTTGCTTCTTTGCCCTCGCACTGTCTCGGCACATGCAGCAAAGTCTTTGTCCAGCGGGCCAACGTTCCAGGTTAATGCGGGATTCAATGGACGCTTCAGGGATGGGAATTGGGTGCCATTGCAGATAACATTCAGTAATAGCGGAGCAGATTTTAATGGCGCGCTTTCGATTGAAGATCCAGTTTCCTATAATGGAGCCACTGTAACCTCTATTTACAAAGAGCCCATTAGTTTAGCTAATGGCGCCCAAAAACAGATCACAACATACATTCCGATTAATCTCGGCGGTCAGCAAGCCGAACAAATCACCGTCAAATTGCGCGATAACGATGGGAATGTCGTACAAGCGCAAACGAGCACTATTACGGCGCTTGGAGCAAGAGATGTTTTCGTGGGAATACTCTCTGATCAGAGCACAGGTTTTAATCCCCTTTACAGTGTCGCGCTGCCCAGCCAGGGGGGCTCGATGATTGTCGAATCATTGAACGCCAATACCATGCCTGGCGCAATGGTCGTGTTGAATAATTTTGACCTGATCGTACTGGATAATTTTACGACAAGCAGCCTCGATAATAACCAGCTTATTGCATTACAAACCTGGGTCAACCAGGGAGGAGCGCTGATCGAAGTAGGGGGACCTGAATGGAAACGCACGCTGAGCGCGCTGCCAGCCGGTCTCATGCCGGTAACAGTCAATGGGACTGGCACGCTGCCAGCGGGAACGCAACTCTTGCCCGTGGGAGGGCCGCCCAAAGCAGGGCAAGGTTCCATCCCCGCGTCGGTCAATACCGCTGTAACAGTAAGCACCGCCACAATTCGCCAGGAGGCAATTGGGACGTTGCAGAGCACCACCGTCCTGTCAGGCGACAATATACCCCTGATCGTACAAGAGCACGTGGGACATGGCGTCATCTGCTATTTGGCTTTTGATCCAACGCTAAGCCCCGTGGTCAATTGGGTCACAGCAAGCGCGCTGTGGAAGAGCCTCGTCCAAAGAACACTGGGAGATAAATTGCTCAATGCCAACAATGGTTTGTCCCCCACCACTACAAGCACCTTTCAAACGGTAGGTCTGAGCGGTGTATTGCAAAATCAGCTAACAAACGCCTTTCCCTCGCCATGGCTGCTAGTAGTGCTGGTACTTGGATATCTCGTCATTCTTGGACCGGTGCGTTTTCTTATCATACGCTGGCGCAGGAAACGTGACTGGAACTGGCGTATTGTGTTGAGTAGCATTGCCATCTTCTCTCTCCTCACGTATGGGCTCGCCATTCAACAGAAGAGCGCTTCTATTCTGAGTAATAGTGTCTCAATCATTCAACTGAATAACAACGGCTCCTCGTGTTTGAAATCCATCGCTGCAACCCTACCGATCAATCAGCAGCAATGTTCTGAGGCCCACATTACGTCGTATATAGGAGTTTTTGTATTGAACCAGGGCGATTACCAGGTACACGTTCCCGGCAATGGCCTGGTCCAACCAGCGGTAGACCAGAACGACCCGGGACCTCTTACACAAAATGGGCCATTGGCTACAATTGCCTATGGACAAAATGGAACAGAGGTAAACTTACCCGGAGTAAGCTTTTCGACGACTCGCTCGCTACTCTCGAACGGTGATAGCCAGATACAAGGTGGTATCGATTCGCAACTAACGCTACAGAATGGCATTCTCAGCGGTACAGTGACAAACACACTCAGCTATGGTCTAAGCGATGTCTACGTGTTGATGATCAATAGTTTTGCGCGTATCGGACATCTTGCTGCAGGTCAGAGTGCGCAAATCAGCCTGCACATAAACAATGTTTCTAACAACCCCGGAATGACACTTGCCGATCAACTTGCCGCCAGCAACGGTTTATCTACCCCTTATGGGACAAATACCGGCACAATGCCACAGAACGAAATGCAGCGGCACATGGCAATTTTGGCGGCCCTGAGTGGCGAAGCAGGATATTATGGCTACTGTGGCGGAGGTCCTTGCAAGGTAGTCTCCGCGCCAGGTGGAAGCACCTACTTTGTAACAGGAAGCTCAGGGCAAGGTATTGTAGACGGCAGTGATCCGCTATTAGTTGCAGGCTCACCCGCCACGTTGATTGGATGGGCTGACGGGCCAGGAAGAACGACTGGAGTAGTCGTCAATGGTACAACGCCAACGGGTCTGCAAGAGGCCCTGTTGCAGTCACCTCTCAATATGTCATTTTCCGGTTCACTACAACTGCCAACGAATTTTATCAATGGTCAATTAATCGACGTACAGGGCACCAACGCGCAATATCAGTATGGGGGCACCTATATAATGACCACGGGCAGTATGACCTTTGAGTTTCCCGTTCACTTTGGGAAAACACAGCAGGTGAGCAGTTTACGGTTCTCAGAACCCACCAATCTTTCGCAAATAACGGGTCCGTCAATCTCACCAATCTCAGGCCCGGTTGCCACGGCGAACCGGTTGCAGGCGCACCTGTACAACTGGCAGACCGGCACGTGGGACGTCATACAGCTCAATGGATACACTTTTGCTACATCAGACACCGGGGCGTATATCAGCGCGGAGGGGCGCGTACTTTTGCAATTATCAAACCAGGATAGCATGGTAGGTACGATACTCTTTGGCAGGCCTTCGCTGGATCTGCAAGGTACGGCCTCTTAGGAAAAAGGGCATAATGATCAATATACAGCATGTTTCTAAAAGCTATCGCAGAGTTAACGCGCTAAAAGACCTTAGCCTGGAAATACCCAAAGGCTCCATTTATGGCCTGATTGGACCAAATGGAGCAGGAAAAACAACGCTGCTGCGTATCCTTGCAGCGCTACTCATACCGAATGCGGGCCAGGTCTGGTTTGACGGGGAAGAAGTAGGCAAGAAGCCGGCGCTCATCCAAAGGAAGGTCGGCTATATGCCAGATTTCTTCGGCGTCTATCCCGACCTGACCTCGGTTGAATACCTCGAATTTTATGCAGGCATCCATGGGATACCACGCAAGAAGCAGACCAGTACTGTCAACGATTTGCTCGAACTGGTTGACCTCAACTCGAAACGTGATGTACTCGTAGAGACGCTCTCGCGTGGAATGAAGCAGAGGCTCTGCCTGGCACGCGCGCTGGTCCACGATCCAGAGGTGTTGCTGCTCGATGAGCCTGCGTCGGGACTCGATCCACGCGCCCGCGTGGAGCTACGCGAACTCTTGCGTACGCTTCAGGGTATGGGAAAAACGATTATTATCAGCTCGCATATTTTGCTAGAACTGGCGGAGATGTGCACGGATATCGCCATTATCCAGGGAGGGCAACTGGTGGTGGCAGGGGACGTTGAGCAGGTGACACGACGGTTGGATGGCGGGCGGCACATTGAAATTCGTGTACTGGAGTGCGTACCCGAGACAACTGAGGCACTCAAAGAAATCGAGGGCATTAGCAACGTCACAAGCGAGAATGGAGACGTTATACAGGCCGAGTTCGTCGGGGATGACCGGGCCTTGCACAGGGTACTTGCCGCACTGATCACCAGAGGCCTTCCTGTTGTTTCTTTCGCGCCGCGCAGTAGCGGTGGTCGTCTTGAAGAAGTTTTCATGAGTATAACGGAAGGAAGCAGCCCAACATGACCTTCGCAGCCTTGCTTACCAAAGAATTACGCCTGCGCCTGCGCCGTGAACGGACCATCTGGGTGCTCATTACGTACCTGCTGGTGATGACGCTGCTGGGGTTTCTCTTTATCAACCGGACGGGCGCATACAACAGCAGCACAGTGAGTACCGTGGGGAGTGGCCTTTATACCCTGCTCGTGTTTGTGCAGCTTTTTCTGATTATGTTTATCACGCCTGCCTTTACCGCCACGTCAATCAACGGCGAAAAGGAGCGGCAGACCTTCGATCTGCTGTTGTGTTCGCGGCTCTCTGCTTTTGAATTGGTCGCGGGCAAACTGGTCGCAGGATTGGCCAACGCGCTATTACTGATCGCCGCGTCCATACCACTCTTCAGCCTGGTTTTCTTTTTCGGGGGAGTGGGACCAATGCAAGTCTTCGAGGCGACACTGGTTTTTGTGGTCACCGCCATAGTGGTAGGCACCTTCGGCCTTTTCTGCTCAACGCTTTTGAAGCGCCCGCCGGTCTCTATCGCCATAGCCTACATGTTTTGTGTTATCTGGATGATCACGCCGTGGTTACTGAGTTTCCTGCTGCAACTCAGCGCGCCATTTAATGGGAGCGCGCAAGGGTCTTATCTCTTCATTGGCAATCCCATTCTCGCCATGATCAGTACCTTTACATTTGGAGGGACCTCCCCAATTGGTACCGTCTCACTCTTTGGCACAAGCCTGGCGCCGTGGATTACCTATGCCATCATTAATATACTGCTGACCATCGTATTGCTTCTTCTTAGCACATGGCTTGTGAAACCCTATCCCATCAGTCGCCTCGCGCGGTTGATGGAAAAACGCCCGCGCAAAGAAAAGGCAGCGGCGACGGCATAAAGAAAGAAGTGGAGAGACATGGCTAGTGCAGCTAATGCAGCACCACCAGGCAAAGCCAGGATCCGTGTGAGCACAACTGGTATCGATGGCGAACAGTTGTTGGCGCAACTGCGTCCCTGGCGCAGGCGGTTGATATTACAGCAGGTTCTGAGATGGTCTGGGCGTGGCGCCATTGCCGGGTTTATCCTGGCACTGCTGGTGCTGTTTACGGCGCGTCTTCTGCCCTGGGCGGCGGCTCTGTACTGGGCTTGCGGGATATGGGTAACTTGTGTGGTTATTGCATCTGGCGCATCTCTGTGGTTACGTCCCTCCCTTGCCCACACTACGCGACTTGTAGACACCCTGCTGTCATTGCATGATCGTTTGAGCACAGCATGGGAAATGCGCAATCAACAGGCGCCGCTTTTCGGTCTGCAGCGACGAGATGAGCTCAAGCAATTAGGGAAACACTCGCCACGCACAGCTATTTCACTGCGACCTCAGCGCTTCAGCCTGAGTATCGCTGGCATTGTCATTGCCTTGCTCATATTACTGCTACTTCTGCCGAATCCCATG
>JBGQJX010000118.1:0-10332 GCA_041499255.1 Ktedonobacteraceae bacterium
CTGATCCCAAAACAGGTTCTATCTGGTTTACCGAGAATAATAGCGCTGTATCGCAAATAGGCAGGTTCACACCGCCTCCCTCAGGTCCCTTAAGTACGAATAATATTGATGAGTATTTAACAAAGTCACGCAATAATTCCACACCTCATCTAATAACGTACGATAACAAGGGCAATGTCTGGTGGACCGAGGGCTTCGACGGCATGATAGGAAGACTTGTAATAAGCCAGGCCGCAAATGGAACTGCTAATGGCGTCACAGAATACCCGGTTCCTCAACCGCAATGTGGTCAAGGAGCTAATTGTGGTACCCATATTTCTGGTATTGCTGTGGATAGCGCGGGGACTGTCTGGTTTGATGACTCGCTTAGCTCACGCATTGGCTCCTATGTACCCGGTACTGCGACATTTACCATGACGGTGATCGGCGGAGGAACTGGTAGTAATGCTCACCCACATGATGGGCTGGCAGTAGATGCAAACAATCACGTATGGTTTACGGAAGAATTCGCCAGCAAATTAGGCGAAGCCATGCAGAACCCTGCTCCCACTCCAACCCCTACTACAGGGAGCTCGTCTCCACCATCTCTTCCAGTCAGCAAGACCTGGTACTTTGGCGAAGGGCGCATTGGAGGGGGATTTAATGAATATTTAACGCTTGTCAATCCAGACTCCTCGCAAGTTTGTTCCGTAAATATACGCTATCTCTACACGGTCGTTGGGAGCAAACCGGCCAGTAAAACCTTGACAATGATGATCGCTTCGAGTACCCGTGCAAATCGTTTAGTCAATGATGATCTGGGCATCCAGCCTTTCCAGAATCCTTTCGCTTCTGTCTCCGTATTTCTCTCAGTCAATTTGGCGACGACACCCAATTGTAATGGGATTGTTGCAGAACGCCCTATGTACTTCAACTTCAGTAATGGCGTGAAAAGCGGGCATGACGTGTTAGGAGCTACCCATGCAGGGACGTCATTCTATTTTGCCGATATTCCGACAGGTGGCGGCTACTCATCCTTTCTCACTATTTTGAATCCAGGCCACAATACTGCTCACGTCTCCGCAACGTACTATGCAAATGGGCGAACAGTGAAAAGACAAACACTACAGGTTCCAGCGGGAACACGTGGAACTATTTCCCCAAATAATATCGGCCTTCCCCAGCATGTTGCTGGTATCGTCGCCTCTGACCAGCCCATTGTCGTCGAGCGTCCCGACTATTTCAGTAATATTAATGGAGGCAACGCAGGCACTGTTTCTGGTGCTACTTGCGTTGTTGGAATACAAACACTTGCCCGCGACTGGCTCTTTGCCGAAGGGTTCACCGGAACTGGCTTCCAGGAATATTTTGTCATTGCCAATCTTGATAATGTTGCGCATACAACCGCCAACGTCACTATCAAACTGGAGTATCAAGATGGTTCGACGCTCGCTTTTCACCGGAACGTCAATCCAGCTAGCCAGCTTATCTGGAATGTCAACCAATTCGGCAAACCCTCTCAAGGCACTGCTGCAGAGATTACCTCAACTGGTGCGAACATCGTTGTTCAGCGTATCATGTACTTTCGCTACTCTCTCAGTGGGGTGATAGCCACTGCTACCGGCGGCACAGACGTCAGCGGCCTGATCGGACCCGCGAGTAGTTCCGCCTACACTTTTGCCGAAGGCTACACAAATGCTGGTTTTAACGAGTGGTTGACCCTCGTCAATCCAACCAGAAGTGCCGAAGACGTGTCTGTTAGGCTTCTTAATGGATTTGGCCGCGTCTATAGCCAGTGGATTCATGTCGGTCCTGGTAGCCGCTCAACCGTTAATATTACGGCGCTCGTATTACAGCACCTTATCCATCCTGGTGATAGTAGTGCTGGCTATGGGGTCTCAATGGTGGTACAAACTTTGAATAACGCTCCGTTTGTTGCTGAGCGTCCCATGTATTGGCATGACATGAGTTCCGGCTTGCTCACTCAGGGCGGAACAGACATTATTGGGTATACCGGTTTGTAGGGACAAATTTTTTATGAAATCCATCAGTTGGCCCTCTTTATGGACAACTGCTGCATCTCTCATACGCCACGACGATCGATTTATTTCCCAGCCATTCAGCCTCTAATCTTACAGCAGACATCCCGAGAACATCTCTTGAACAAGAGAAGTTCCGGGCTTTTTTTCTCTGATATCGACTTATGAATAGTATAGTGGTACAATGCGTTTCATTAGAAGTCCATAACGAAGGGCCGCCAACTGCACTTAATATATTTCAAGGAGAAACCGTATGCCGCGAGGACGCAAAAGACCGCCACAAGATAGCGTCGACAGCATACTACTGGCTATCAGTCGTCGTGATACCATCGATCCCGATACGTTATCGCATTATTTTGATCGGCTAGATGAAGAATGGACTGATGGAGCACGCGATAAAGTTCTGCATTTACTACACACCCGTGATGCAGCAGCCCATGCGGCTGCCGCCATGATTCTATCTGAATTGGCAACCGAATTTGATCTGGTGGAACTTGAAGAACTTGTAGCTGACCCAACCGTGAGCGACGCCGCGAAACTCACCCTTGCGCCGATCCTGAAAGAATTGGATTCGGAAATGGCCGATGATGGCCTCATTGAATACCTCAATGACCCTGAAGCTGCTATGCAACAGATGCAGATGCGCCTGCTTGAACTTGTGGGACAAAGCGAAATGGGGGTGGAATCTGTTCTGGAAGATATCCTCTCAATGCCTCTTGAGAGGCGCCTTGGCTTCATCGATTGGTTGGGGAACAGCCACGATCCTCGCGCAGCCAACTTACTCGTTCCTTTGCTGGAAAATCAGGCCAGTAAGATAGTCATTGCTGCAATCGACGCTTTTGAACAATTGGGCGAAATTGCAGCTCATCAAACAATTCCCGCTTTGAATTACTTGATCGCTCATACTTCCAATCGCCAGATAAAACAATATGCTCGAACTGCTCTTGGTAGATTGACCATGCATTCGGCACCAGGCATTGAGAACTCGGTCACAACTGGCGCTCATCAACAGCAATTACGCTTCAATGAAGCGCGTGTTAGCCATCTCGACGGTGTTGGCTCACAAATGATCATGCTCTCTTGGCGTCGTCCTGATGCTCTTCTGAAAGGTGTCAATGTGCTCTATCAAGATCAATGGGGTATCAAAGACTGCTATGGCACTGATGAAATGGAACCCGATCGTTGGACTGAACTGGTGGCTGATATGAAGGATCAGGGATTTAGCAGTTATCCAGTGCCATTGGAATTTGGCCGCGCCTTGATAGCAGAGGCTCGCGCTGTCAATAAACGCACACGTCGCAAAATACCTGTTGCTTATGCTATATGGCGTCCCTTTCTTGAGGGAGAAGAACCTCCCAAGAAGAATGCCCCATCCGTCTCGACAAGGTTGGAACGCTGGGAGCTTAGTCCTGAGGTCATTCAAATTGCACAACACGGGGATACGCTCTACCAACTTCCAGAATTCATTTCCTGGATGTATGACCCTATGGAACGTATTCAGCCATATATTGATCGCTACTGGTCGAATCGTGACCTTTTTGATATGTCGAGTCTCGGCTCTCGTAGTCGTGGACGGAAAAGTGCGCAGAAGAAGAAATCCGTCCTGGATTTAGAAACACTTATCGTTGAAGCGATCAACGAGTTAGTAGATGATCAATGGTGTGCCCTTTATGAAGATCGTCTGCTGCGTCAAGGCGCCCTCTTTCAGTTGGCAAATCGGACAGAGGATGCAAAACTGGTTCGTGCTGTGGCATCTGTGCTCCATCCAGGTTCCGGCATTCCAGCGCAAGAACAACCATTTGTTCAAGCTTTGATGCGTGTCTCAATTGAGCAAGGTCCGTTTCTTGCGCTTGCCGAAGCTCTTGAAGCAGCCAGGCTTAATATGCCAATAGATCTATTTCCGGACGACTAGGTAAATCTGTGAGGCTACACCAGAAATCATAGCGCCTGGGTTTACTGTTGATCAGCAATAGCAACCCAGGCGCTAGATAATAGCTGCATGCTTAAACGTGCGCTGCGGTTTTCAACGCTTTCCCTACTGCATATTCCCCATTATGCATTGCTTCCAGGATTCCCTACCAAAGCGGATTCATAACCAGCCCGCTAATCAGTTTTGGATAATAATAGGTAGATTTTTGTGGCATCCGGTCGTCTGCCTCTGCTACCTCGCAAATCTGCCTCACTCGTGTCGCATTCAGTAAGAGCGCTCCCCGAGCTTCACCGTTTTGTACCGCCTGCAGAGCTTGGTCTGCATCTCGTGTGTACCCAACGTACGTTCCAGACTTCACATCTTCTGCGTATATGCCGAGGAGTGCTTCCAGTATAAGGGTGTGGGCAATCGCTACATCTAAATCATTCCAGGCTGCAGAATGCCCACTTTCCAACATATGTTTCTTCCCCGACTCGTTCAGCAACAGCAGCCAGTTATGCTCTTTCGTACTCACTACCAGTGAGGGTTGCTCCTCACCAACCTGGCGTAATTCTGTCAGTATGGCGTCACTTGTCGCTGCTCTATCCAGATTTCGTACCGTAAAATACTGCGCAAGTTGTTCGCTGTTTAGAGAATTGATTGCATCGGAACTCAGGCCAAAAAGCAAGCGGTGTGTCGGCAATACTAGCAAGCCGGGATCATCAACGTCACTCAAGGCCATCAAGACAAAATTCACTGCGTCCTCATCATCCAGGTGATGCCGTATTTCCCGTATCTCTTCACGATAGTTCAATGCTGTCTCATAACGGTGATGTCCGTCGGCAATATATAACTGACGCTCGGCAAAGAAATTCTGGATAAGCCCGATATGCGTAGGATCTGTAATTGGCTGTAAACGATGTTCCTCATGTACCTCGTCTGTAATCTGCACTTCCGCATTGGCAGCATATGCGCTGAGCAAACGTCGTATTCTTCCCTGTGGGTCATTATACATACTCATCACCGGGCTGAAATTAGTAGCACAGGCTCGTAAAAGCTGCAAACGATCGTTTTTCGGTTTTGTCATCGTATGCTCATGTGGTAGCACTACCTTTGCACTCCACGGCTCTAAGCGAACTCTTGCCAGTAAGCTTGTTCGTGTGTACGTCTGACTATTGTGTGTAAATTGTTGTTGGTAAAAATAATAGCAGGGAGCAGCCTCTTGACGCAGTACACCGTTCCTGCGCCATTCAGCGAAGGTGGAAGCTGCGCGTGTATAGCGGTTATTCAGGGTCGTGTCCGTTGCTTCCTCCTGCCCAAATTCCAGGCGAATGAAATTATATGGATGGCTGGTATAGTAACTTGCCTGTGCTTCCTGGGAAATCACATCATAGGGTGGGGTAACAACTTCTGCCAGGTTGCTTATACGGTCGCTCGCATAACGTATCCCGCGGAGTGGTTGAACATCTGCCATTCTCTATACATTTCACTTTCTATACTATCAGTCAATTGTGAGCAATACACTCATCTCAGATTCATTTCAATGGCGCGGTGGCCTGTTGGTCTGTGGCACATTGTATCATTTTAGCCAGAAGAGTCAAAGCGAACAAGCAACTCAGGCGTTGAGTTGCCCATTCGCTTTGACTCTTTCTTGATAAAAAATTAGAAATATTGTTCTATAAAATCCTTGACATCCTGATAAACCTATGGTAATATACGTTGTGTTAGTACAAATGTTCAAAACTAAATAAGCTCTCCCTTACCCCTGACAATCTCCTATCTTTCCTCTTCTCATCCTCAAAGGCGGTCGGGTGTTCCCTCTCTCTCCCTCTCCCGACCGCTGTGGCGGAAGCAGTCTCCACATCCTTTGCACTTGACGCCTCTTCTTCTAATCGCTACAATGGGAAAACCAACGATACTTGTTTTTTCGTAGAGAAGGACGTTCAGGTATGGATCTAACAGTATTACGATACATCGTATTAATCGTCGCAGTCATCATACTTATTTGGGCGATCTTTGAACTAAGATCAAGACAGGCCCGTCGCAAAAAGCTGGATGATGAGGCACTTGGCGCCTGGGTCAAGTTAGATTCCACGAACGCGCATCTCGAAGAAGGACTATTATCGTTAGCAGAGGAAGAAAAAGACAAACCAGAGGAGCAAACTGAGGAGTCGGATTTTCACACGCGGGCACAACAAAATGGTCATTACATACCAAGTAAGAAAACACTGTAACGAATGGGTAACAGTAGCTCCAAAGAGGTAAGGTAGTTTCGTCCCTGGAACACATTAGTCTTTGTGTTCTTCTAGCATGCGTGTGATTTCTGCGAGTACATCATGCACATTCAGTTCAGGCGAGTCAAATGGCTCAACCTGCTGTTCTTTTTCACGCAATGGTATAGCATCATCTTCAGCGCTATCTACCTCCTCGATCCCGTCGACTTCCTGCAGGAATTCCTGCTCACACGCGTTGAGTGCATCCATCACAGAGAGATTACCGTACATAATACGTGGCAACAAGCTATGGTACATTGCTACCGTCTGCATCATCGCACCTAAAGCTAGCTGGAACTGTTCAAATGTTATCGCATCATTAGCGAGAGGGATTGACTCTTCTAAGCGCACCTCACCATCATCTAAGTCAAGACCGAATTTACCCATGGCGATACGATAGTTGACGGCCATCAAAGCTTCCAGGCATTCTAGTCGCTTCTTTTTTGTCACAGCAGCGATGTGCGGGGCAATAAGCATCAACTTCCGTACTTCTCCACTCTGTTGAATACCTACAATCATTCGCCATTGTCCATGATTACCGTGGAATGCTAATTCAATGATCTCCTGCTCTAGATCGACATTGGCGAGGCGTAAACCCATTCTGGTCAGATACTCTTCGAGTTGGGGAATACCGAAGTTGTCGGCCATGCAAGGCTCCTTCTTTTGATACAATTCACCACGTTGAGGAAACATTCGGAATTACATCACTCTGTGCCCTACTACTTGCGGATAATTATACCATATTCATCTTTGCCCTCTTTCCTCACCAAAAAAAAGCGATGAACCGGCAGCTATACGGTTCATCGCTTATTGCTTGCCATCAATGCCTATATGCGAAAGCGCGTCCCCATCTTCTTATAGACCTCCTGGTCTGCACGAAAACTATCGGCATTGGTTCCGCGCGCCGAGGCTAAGAACTCTGAAAGGAGTTGAACTGGCAACGTTGCGACAAGTGGTGTTAACTCTTCAGGCAAATCCACCCCATCGCAGATAGCGAAACGTTTCCAGCCACCACGGTTGAACAGCTCGGTGATCTCAGCACTTGGAACCTCACCAATAAGCCAGATATGCGAACCGATCTCGCTTGAAGCCAACAGGAAATCGCTCATTCGAGCCTGGGCAGGTCCTTTCACAACAATAGGTATCAGTAGATCTTCTTTCTCAAAAGCTACCTGGGGACCGTGGATAGCCTGTTCCAACTCAAAACCTTCGGCAGTTACATAGGACGATTCTTTAGCCTTGAGGGCGCCCTCGGTTGCTGTCGCTGCATTTGGACCAGCCCCAACATAGTAGAGACGCCGTTGTTGCGCAGCAGTTTCCTGCGCGATACGGCGCACCTCATCCTCGCGGGCCAGAATATTTTCCATCAATGCAGGTACCTGAGTCAGCCCTTGCTCCAGGCGCCTTGCCTGCTCAGTGTTTCCCAGCAGTGCCGCCAGCCTTGTGGCTATCTGGCCAAGGCGGGTCAAAGCGCCGGTATAGCTAATGGAATGCGTAGCGGATGGGTCCTGCTCTACGGTCTGTATCACAATATCCGGCCCTTGCATTTTGGAGCTTTTACCGGTTATACCTATCGTCAGTACCTTCGCCTCCACAGCGCGTTGAACTGCCAGGTTTCCATGAAGCTTGCTGCCACGGTGGCTGATAACGATCACAGCGTCATCTTCACGCAATGGACGTGGATAGTTGACAAATTCAAACGAACGCACCGACCATACATCCGCACCGGCCAGCCGTAGCATATATTCTCCCACTATCGCTGCGTGGAAACTGGTGCCAATCCCCGACAGTAGAATGCGGCCAGCTTTTGATAGCCTTTCTGCTGCTTGCGATGGGCCCTCCCAATCAGCTAGAAGTTGGCGCACTGCTTCAGGCTGTGCATGAATTGAGCGATATAGCCCTGTACTACTCTCTGTCATTATAATACGATCTCCTTTATACTGAAGTTAGTCTAAAAAGTGTAACTTATTTCGTGGGCATTGAACACAGCCAAGCACAGTGCGTGGAACAGCCAAAGAGGCTATATCGTAAATGCCTGCCATTTTTTCTGAAACATTGACAGTAGTCTGGCATTCTTGTTAGAATCAATAGAGTTTCTTCTTGTATCACCGCAAGCTTTTATATACCGGGTATCACACTTGCTCACTCACTTTCGTATGCGGGAAATTGAGAGGATCTCAAGCATGTCCACGACCAGGGGACACCACTTAATCGGTAAAGAACTGGGCTCGTGCGTTATTGAAAAATTGTTGGGGTATGGAGGAACCAGCGCCGTATTCCTGGCCCAACAGCGCGCGCCTGAACAGCAAGTTGCTATCAAAGTCTTTTTGCCACGTTCCAATATGAATGTGCAAATGCAGAAAGATTTTTATAGCCGTTTTCTTCGCGAGGCCGAGGCTGCAAGCCAGCTAGATCATCCCAATATTTTACCCATCTATTCCTACGGTGAACAGGATGGATTGCCCTATATCATTATGCCTTACATGCCGGGCGGCACATTAAGCGAATATGTCGCCGCGCATGGATGTCTCACTTTGCATGAAGCACAATGCTATCTTGAGCAACTTGCTCCCGCTTTAGACTATGCCCATGAGCATAGCTGTGTTCATTGTGATGTCAAACCGGCGAATATTCTACTGGATACTGATGGTAGCGTCGTACTGTCAGACTTCGGTATCGCGCACATGATGCGCAGAGATATCATTGCAGACCAGTCTCCGACGAGACCTCCAGGGACACTGATGGGAACGCCCGATTTTATTTCACCGGAACAAGCGCTGGGCCAGTCTCTGGATGGTCGCTCGGATATCTACTCTCTTGGCATTACGCTTTTCTATCTCCTGACAGGTCGTCTCCCCTTCGAAGCAGATTCTAAAATTGCTGTCGCTCTCCTGCAAGTACATGAAGCTCCACCTGCACTTAGCTCATTGCGTGCGGACATCACACCCTATACTGAAAGCGTGATTCAGAAAGCACTTGCCAAACGACCAGAGGATCGCTATCAGACGGCTGGCGAGTTTAGCTCCGCCTTTGCCCAGTCTATCCACATTGCAACTCAGTTGAGTCATATTGATCCCAATTACAGCCCAGAACTGGAACTTGTCTCCAGAAATGGCTCAAATAGTGCCCGGCAACAGGCATTAGATGCCTTTGAGCCCATTGTTCGCGTAAAACCTGCTACCACAGCCTTTGGCTTCCCGCGAACTCTTATTGCTGCCACACTGCTGGTCTTGATCATTGGCGCGGCTGTAATCGGAGGATTGGTGACAAGCTGCATTGCTGGTGTAACTCCCAACGCGCAGAAACAGGCTACTATCCCAACGAGTGGCCAGTTTGATCAACTATCTAATAGTAGTGATTGGCCTATAGGGGGCACCTTTTTCTTCACGAATAAACAGTATCATATTCAAAATAAATCAGCACATGATGTTGCTCTGGCTCTCTATGCCAATCATCAATATAACAATTTCCGTCTTACAGTAACAATGTCTGAAATTCATGGTTCGTCAGATGGCGCTGACTATTATGGAATCGCCTTTCGTGGTGCCGTTGATCAATCGCATTATTATCTATTTGAGGTCGTTGCATGGGGCGGAGGACAGTTTCAGTTTTTGCGTTACGATGGCGATGGGCACTGGACAACCTTGGTAGGAGGGCCTACTTCTTTATTACTGCCAGGGATCGGGAAAAGTAACACTATCACTGTTGTGGCTATCGGACATACTTTCAATTTCTTGATCAACGGTAAGCCCGTTGGGCGCTCGGTCACCGACTCTTCGCCAACTGCCTTGACTATCGGCGAAGTTGGTTTTTCAGTGGAAGAAGTTGACACCGAGATTGTCTTCTCACATCTCATTATCACTGAGTCCATCAAATAACATTAACAGGAAAAACAGAAAACAGGGAATTGACAATGCTTTCGCGACAATCTATACTGAGGCTGGCCGAAAAAATACTTTGCCGCCACTACCCAGTTTCAAGATGGAGTAGTAAGAGGAGGATAATCTTAACATGACATACGTAATTACTCAGCCCTGTATCGGTGTAAAGGACGCATCCTGTGTGGATGTATGTCCTGTTGACTGTATCCATCCTACACAAAGTGAGGCTGGTTTTGAAGAGGCTGAGCAGC
>JBGQJX010000119.1:0-10323 GCA_041499255.1 Ktedonobacteraceae bacterium
GCGATAATAAGCACGATGACGCTGATGGCGGCAATCCAGGTGGTACGACGCTGAATCTGTACTTTCTGGCTGTGCGAAAGGTGTTGCCCCCATCCAAATATTAAAGGTTTTCCGTCGCGTTTTCCCTCGAAACGTGCTGTCTGCTTGTTGTATTTCTTTGGTTTTTGAGAACGTGCTGGCCGCTTGTTTTCAGGGCGACGCACTGTTTGACTGCTCATTGTAATACAGCTCCCTCCCGTTTGATGCGCTGGCTTGCGTCAACAAAGTCAACACATACAGCCAGGATGAATACACTTGCTTTCTGAAGAAGTTCACGTATTCATCTACGACTGTCATGTGTGTTTGCCTACTTCTACGAATGCATACCACGCATATGCTCTGCGGTGTAGGGGAGCAACGCCATATGTCTTGCTTCCTTAAGTGCCACACTCAAGCGGCGTTGATGCTTGGCGCATGTCCCGGTCTTCCGGCGCGGCTCGATTTTTCCGCGGTCGGAGATGTAGCGTTTCAAGAAACGGCTGGCATCTTTATAATCGATTTCGCGTACATGATCGTGGCAAAACTGGCAAATCTTGCGGCGAGAAATGCGCTCGCCTCGTCCGCCCTCGCGCCGTTCGCGGCGTGGGGCGCCTTCCGGTCTTCTTTGCACGGATTGTTCTCCTCAATAAAATCTAGAAGGGATGATCTTCTAAATCTCCAAGAGGGTCGGTCTCGTCTGGACTACCTGCTAAAAATTCTGAACTACTACCGCTCTGCGCCGACTTGGGAGTGAGCATCTGCATATCGTTCACGATGACCTCTACCATCCAACGCTCGATACCATTTTTGTCGGTATACTTGCGTTGTGTAAGGCGTCCCTCGATATAGACTTTCGAACCTTTATGCAGGTACTGATTGCAAATCTCTGCACGTTTATCCATTGCAACAATATTGAACCAATCGGTTTCTTCCTGTCGTTCACCGGTACTCGTCTTCTTATTACGGCTCACCGCTAGTGAAAACTTCGTGATTGCCAAACCACCAGGTGTGTAATTCATCTCGGGGTCTTTTCCGAGATTGCCGATCAGCATAATTTTGTTTAGCATGGTTCAAGATCCTTTCAACGTGATAATCACTGCCTTAGCTCTTCTAACGCAGAGATCAGACGAACCGACCCAAACGTATTTAACTACTCAGGCTTCGATGGTTTCTTCTTCTACTTCTTCTATTGCAGGTGGGACATCTTCGATGTCTTCAGGGGACAAGCCAACTGGGAGTTCTGTCTCTTCACCGACCAGATTCTCGTCGGGAGCTACTTCCTCCTTCTCTTGTGCCTCCACTCCTGCAGTGGGAGCAGCAGCAGCTGCCGCCGCGGCAGCGGCCCGCGCCTCGCGTTCCTTCTGAACAGTCTTTGGATCGCGCCTCTTAATTAAATGCCGCAAGACCTCTTCCGAAACCTTGAGTGTACGATCGAGTTCGATTACCGTCTCAGGGGTCAGAATCATGTCTACGAATACATACATTCCGTCGCGGTGGTGTTGAATGGGGTATCCCAGGCGACGACGCCCCCATTGGTTAACTCTGACGACCTCGCCGTTATAATTCGCGACGACCTGTTCGACACGGTCTAAAATTGCCCGTGTTTGCTCTTCACTGACTTCGGGGCTGAGAATGAAACCAAGTTCGTAATCTCGTCTCACGAAGCCACCTCCTTCCTTTGGGCTTGCGCCTGGTCAGATTTACCTCTGAAGCGCCGGTGGAGTTGAGTACCTATCTACATCTGCTAGTAGGACTCTTTCCCTTCACTCAGAGACTGCCAGGGCAGGTGGAACACCGGCGATATGCCGGTGCATTAGAATACAGATGCCGCTAAAACTGCGCGGCCTCAGCGTGTATTGTCCCGCGATGGTAGCGGAGTGCTCAAAACACCTCGCTATTATAGCATTCTTCGCTATGTCTGACAATAGAGCTAAGGTTTACTAAGAATTCCAACTTTCTATTCTTTCTATACCCTGGAAAAGCGGAAAAGCGGAAAATATTGAGCTTTTTTGCCGCGAAACCACTTATTGACAGCAATTGCTCTATACCCGATACTATGTATAGTGATCGATTCGATATCGCAATTTAGGAAGGGTATGGGGAGATACCCACCAGGGGAAGTGGCCTTTATTCCCTTGTGCTCCCCGGGTTGGTGAAACATATGCAGCGGCGTCCAGGCAGTAGAGACAAAAGCTTATATCCCGTGCGCTCGGGCAGAACACAACCGGCGCTCCCTGGCGCTACCTTGCCAACGGCACCCATTGCGGCGCGTCCACAGTATTATCCCGAGGAGCCACAATCTTCCGCAAGAAAACGTCCAAATTATGGACGGCGGGCTCTGTTAACGTTGTTGGGCCTGGGAGCGCTCCTGGAAATGCTCTTGCTGGCGGTTTATCCTCTGTTCGCTGCCGCTACATCCAGGACCGACGCGGCCATGCAGGCGTTGCTTCACCTCTTCCCATGGTTACCGCGCCTCTATTGGACAACCGTATTTCCCTTTTTTGTAACAGCGCTCTCGCATATCCCACTCTTTGCCCTTGCTCATGATGGCGCGGGTGCGGGGGGTGGAAACGCGAACTTCCTCTTATTTTTGCTCGGACTGGCTTTTGTAGTCACGCTTATCGCGGGACGTGTTGGAATTCGTGTGCTACGAGAACATCTCTCGTTCCGCGATACTCGCGCGTTATTCAGTACCATCATCATCCTGACAGGCGTCTTTGGTGTGACCTGTTACTTTGCTCCTCCTATCCTGTCACAAGGAATGTTTCTCTATGGCATCTATGGCCACCTGGTCACCATTTATCATGTGAACCCATACGTGGTTTCTCTTGCTGCTTTCCCGCATGAATTACTGCAAAAAGGTATTGTCAATGGCATACAAAGTGTGGCAGCCCCTGGTCCTGTCTGGATAGATCTCTGTATTCCTGTGGTACTGCTGGCGCGCGATAGTATCGCGAATGTCATCTTGCTGTTCCGTGGTATTGGCCTGGCCTCACACCTCATCAGTACGGTGCTCGTCTGGGTGATCCTGGCGAAACTGAAACCAGAGATGCGGATATCTGCCACCATACTCTATGGTTGGAATCCGCTGGTTCTGCTGCTGAGCATCAATGGCATGCACCTGGACGTAGTGGTTGTTCTCTTTGTATTACTGGCGGTCCTCTTCTTTCAACGCAAATCACCCATTTTGGGCTGGGTATTGATGCTGCTGGCTGTGCTCATCAATATGTTAACGCTCCTGTTATTGCCGCTCTTTTTCCGCCTATTGCTGAAAGAAACTCATACTATGTCCACGGAACGGCGTGTGTTCTGGTGGCTGTCGGTTGCCGGTGTCTCCGCGCTGGTTGTCATACTGGCTTACGCGCCTTATTGGTCGGGCTGGGGCTTAGCAGGTTTGCTCACCTATACGCAACAGGTCTTTTTACCAGACAAGGCGATCAATTCGCTCGATGCCGCGCTCATCAACCTGCCAGTAAGATTACCTCTGGTGCTGTCCTGGTTGGCCGCCCCTCACCACTGGACGATTTTCGCTGCTGTGATGGTTGGTATGCTGCTGCTACTGGGCTGCTGGTTAGCCGATACCGTCGATCTGGTCGTGTTGTTTAGCAGCTGGGTGGCCATGGCGCTGCTTATTTTGATGCCTACCTACTGGCCCTGGTATGCCCTCTTGCCAGCGGCGCTGGCGCTTACTTCGACGAGCCGTCGCACTATGTTGCTGGCTCTGCTGCTCACGATGGGAGCTTTGCTCAGTTGTTACTTCTGGTTCTGGCAGCCCCCCTGGACGGGTCAGGCTCTTGTGACGATTGGTTTTCCAGTTCTAGCCTGGGGGTGGATACTCTTCTTTGCCACAACCTGGGAAATGATTCATGCCAACATACAGCAGCCAGAAGCGCAGGGCACGAAACCAGCGAGGAAGGGTCTATCGCGGCCTTCCAGGCCGTCGCGACCTAGAGGGGGAAGATAGGATTATCTGAAGGAAGCCCTCCCAGCACCCGCGCGGGTGCTGGGAGGGCTTCCTTCAACAATTCTCTAATCTCTTGAGCGGAAGATCTTAACCCTGCGATAGGGCTCTTTTCCTCTGCTGCGAGAGATCAGGTTATAGCGTGTTGCCATCTGGTGCTGCAACCTGCGGATGTAAGCATTGGCTGGAGCCAATTCTGCCGTGGTCAAGCCTTTGTTCAACACTTGATGAATGGCATCCTCTGTTTCCAGCAAGGCTCGCGTCGTTGAATCAACCGTGTCTTTCCCCTCACCCTCTGCCTCGTCTTCGTCATCTGGCGGCGCGTCTCCCGTAGGAATGTCGAAGATGTGCGCTAGCGCGTGCTGCATTTGAGCGACGGTATTGTTTTTCAGGATGATAATCAACTTGCGGTCCTGTTCCGCTTGTTGCAATCGCTCCGGTTGGCGGCGATAATAGTTTTTCAAAGTTATGACAGCATCGGCATCACTCTGGTTGTTGGTGACAATGATGGGCACTCGCAGTTGCCGTGCTGACTCAGCCAGGCGGTCGCGGTTTACGCCGAACGGATAGACACGTAGCGTCTTCCTGATCGACATCGGTTCCTCTATCTCTTCAGATTTGTAAGTCTCTTCGGCCAGAGGAACACGTTGAGCGGTTAGCAATGCCGTGGGCCGTTGGTGTTCCACGTCCGCTGGAGATGTCCCGGTCGGCGCTAAAGCTCGGAATTGCGTTTGTGGCTGGCTCTGGCTGCGACCGCGCGCTCGCTCGGCGCCACCGCCTCCAGCGCTATTGCCGTTACGAAAACCTTGTCCCTGCCCTAACTGGCGAAACTGTCCCCAGTCCCCGGTGCTATTATTGCTACGGTTGGAACGGTCATAGTTTCCACCAGGTCCTGTCAGGCGAGGATCGACGGGTCCACCAAAGCTGCCAACACCCCAGGTCGGTACCTCCATACCACCTGTGGAGATACGGCGGACGGTAACACGCCCGGACTCTTCGTCGCGCATGCGTTCCTCGGCTGTGATAGCATGCCCTCGCAGCATACTATCCACAGTTTCAGCAACATCGCTGTGCACGATGAGTTCTTGCCAGCTCTGCTGTTCAACCACCACATCGAAGGTAGGTGGCGCTTTACGTTCCAGTATGCTCTTCTGCGTATGACGTCGCCGCGCCTCCTCGTCACCAAGGGTCACAGTCTGAATGCCGCCGACAAGATCAGAGAGCGTAGGGTTGACCAGCAGGTTACCCAGTGAGTTACCATGGGCAGTTGCCACAAGCTGCACACCGCGTTCAGCGATAGTGCGCGCGGCGGCGGCTTCCAGCTCTGTACCGATTTCATCTATGACGATTACCTGGGGCATATGGTTTTCGACGGCCTCGATCATCACCGCGTGCTGTTCTGCTGTGCGTGCCACCTGCATGCGGCGGGCACGCCCAATGCCGTGATGCGGAATATCCCCATCACCCGCGATTTCATTGGAGGTATCGACGACCACTACCCGTTTATTGGCTTCGTCCGCGAGGACGCGAGCTATTTCACGCAGCAGAGTGGTTTTTCCCACACCTGGACGACCAAGAATCAAGATGGATTGACCCTGTTCGACAATATCACGGATCAGGGCAATACTGCCGAGTACCGCTCGACCAATACGGCAGGTCAAGCCGACAACTTTTCCTTTGCGATTGCGTAGGGCGCTAATACGATGGAGCGTGCGCTCAATACCAGCACGGTTATCGTCGCCAAATTCACCGATGCGTTCGACCACGTATTCGAGGTCTGCGTTGGTAATTGGCTCTGTACTAAGGATCACCTCCCTTTCTGGGAACCGGCCCTCGGCGAAACGTCCAAGGTCCATTACGATCTCCAGCAGTTCGCTTCGGTTTTCTAGCCGATTGACCGCGTCGTGGATGCCAGGCGGTAGTGTCGCTAGCAGAGCCTCCAGATCGTCAGTGATCACATGTTGCATAGGCAGTTCTATCACCTCATTGTTGGCGAGAATTGACCGTCCCCAGGCCCTTCACACCGTAGACCACTCGTTGCTCAAGTGCGGGGACTGTGCGCTGGCGCATAGCCATGAGAGCTATGTGACGCACGAGCAAAGCCCTGATGGTGGCCTGCTCAAATCCACTGTTGCGCAGAGCGGCGATTACAAACGACTCGTACTCTCGCACCTGACAAAAGATGCTTCGTACACCATGCTCCTGTAACTTTCTTATGCCAAAGCGCAAAAGCGGTTCGGCAAGTTCAGAATGTTCAGGATGGACGATAAGCGAGAGCTGGTGCGGCGCCGAACCGTGGCTCGGACAAAGACGCAGCCATGCCCCTAAACGAACGCCAACATCACATACATAGTTTTCCTGCCCCCGCGAAAAAGGAGCTGGCAACGGTCGTAGTGATCCGACGTGTAGCTTAGCAAATTCTTCGCTGTTCTCCAGCATCTCTGCCATCTGTACCCGTTGTGGAGTAACAGAGCGGTAGAGTTGATGCAAACCCCACACATGGTGGCGGTTCCAACGCCGCAGTGAGGGAAGGTTTGGAGCGAGATCGGGCGCAATAGATTGGGCCCCTACAGGATTGTAGACATAGGTCAACTCGCGAGCATAACGTTGAAAGCCTGCTCGTTGGAACAGTTCCTGTTCTGGAATTTCGTCCTCAACCTTAGCGAAAATACGGAGGATGCCGTGTCCTGCTGCCATTTCTAACATGTATTCAAGGAGAGCGGTCAGGACATCGTCACTGGAGACATTGCGCTGTGTCATCGAGGCCAGGTAGGAGACCTCCCACATGTTATGGGATGGCCTTTCCTGTACCTGGGCGAACCCGAGAATGCGCCAATGGTCTTCACAAATCCAGGTGCGCGAGGCTGGATTGAGCGGAAAGATATTCCGCAGGAACGGTGGCAATGGGAGACGTTTCTCCTCCGGCTCGAGCCAGCACACAAAGTTTGCGAACTCGTGCTGTCTACCGCGAGCACGGCGATCAATCGAGTAGATGATTCCCGGCAAATCGACGTAGAGTACCGGCCGTATCATCCATTACTCCCGCGTCTGGGGCCTCCGAATGGATATTACCCTTTGACGCTCTGTACTATGCGGAGAAAGTAGTGATGAAAGCGTGGGTCTCCTGAAACCTCCGGGTGAAATGCAGTGCCTAGTAACCTTCCTTCGCGGACAGCAACGATGGTTCCATCGTCGAGCGTTGCCAGCGTCTCCACTTCAGGTCCTACCGACTCAATGGCAGGTCCCCGAATGAAGAACGCGTGGAATGGCGCTTCTCCCAGTACTGGCACAGACAGATCAGTCTCAAAACTTTCCCGCTGACTGCCAAATGCGTTACGACGGACGCGAATGTTCATCGAGGCCAATAATGGTTGACCTTCCAGAGCGTTATCCGTCTCTTTTGCTAACAATATCAAGCCCGCACATGTTCCCCAAATGGGGAGGCCTTCGCGTATCTTCTGTTGTAATGGCTCCTGTAAGCCATACAACACTATGAGTTTGCCAATGGTGGTACTCTCACCACCTGGTAATATTATACCATCTAATCCGTCCAATTGCGCGGGTAATTTGATGGCTTTTCCCTCGACTTCGATGCCCAATTCGCTCGCAGCTTTTTGCAATGCTTTCAAATGAGCTTCAAAATCGCCCTGCAATGCTATTACGCCTATACGTAGTTTCTGGTTGTAAGTCATATATTACCAGCCACGACGGGCCATGAGTTGTTCCTCGGGCAAGGTATCGAGGTTAATACCTACCATTGGCTCACCAATGCTTCTCGATACCTCCGCGATAATGGCGGGGTCTTCAAAATGAGTGGTAGCGCGCACGATGGCTTTTGCCCGTTTCATTGGATCGCCTGACTTGAAGATGCCGGAACCGACGAAGATACCTTCAGCGCCTAAACGCATCATTAGAGCGGCGTCTGCAGGTGTGGCTATGCCGCCGGCTGAGAAGTTGACAACCGGCAGTTTGCCTATACGAGCTACTTCAGCAACTAACTCGTAGGGTGCGCCAAGATTTTTGGCTTCGGTCATCCATTCCTCTTCTGGGAGCATTTGCAAGCGGCGAATGCCATCCATAATGGCTCTCATATGGCGGACGGCCTCTACCACATTGCCCGAGCCTGCTTCGCCCTTGGTACGCATCATTGCCGCTCCCTCGCCAATGCGGCGCAAAGCTTCGCCAAGGTTGCGTGCTCCACATACAAATGGCACGGAGAAGAGATGTTTATTGACATGGAAATGTTCGTCTGCTGGTGTCAATACCTCTGATTCGTCGATGCAATCCACGCCAAGCGCCTGGAGTATCTCGGCTTCGACAAAGTGCCCAATACGGCACTTGGCCATAACTGGAATAGTGACTGCCTCTTTGATTTGGATAATTAGTTCGGGGTCGCTCATACGAGCAACACCACCATGAGCGCGAATATCGGCCGGTACGCGCTCAAGCGCCATCACTGCACAAGCCCCGGCCTCTTCTGCGATGCGCGCCTGTTCCGCGTTCACAACATCACAAATGACCCCGCCCTTGAGCATTTCTGGAAATGTTCGTTTTACTTGTATTGTCCCTGTCTGCTTTTGCATGACTGTGTAACTCCTGCACTGGTTGATTGTCTGATTACATGGATTGCATGGATGCATTACGTTTATATCACGATTCTATCATATGGGGAGTTTACGCCGCTACAGCCAATGAATCTGGGAGACACCAGCCATGTAAGCCATTCATCAGCCAATTTGCCGCCTGCATCACTTTGACTTTGCTGCCTCCAGCATAGCAATGACCGCATCTAACCCGTCTATGTGCTCCTGCGCTTTTTGTAGCAGGTAGAGGTTATTCAAGACGCTATCGAATTGTACAGCACCAGGAGTAAGATGAATGGCAGTTGTGTAAGTTTGTATGGCTTCATCCTTTAGCGCTTTGTTTTTGTTGATCTCTCCTAACACCAGTTGAGCCAGCGCCAGGTCATAATAATCCCAATAGATCTCTGGCGACTGTCCCGCGTTCAAAATGCGTATCTTTGCTGCGTGCTCGGCGAGAATGAAGTAACTGTTGGCATTTTTTTTCTCGCCCAGATACCATGAGAGACTGGCAACATTTCCCAGGGCGTAAGAAGAAGAGGGATCAGCAATTTGGGCTTGTTTATAATATTCCCTGGCCTGTTGATAGTATTCTCTGGCTTTCGCGTCATGCTGCGTACCTCTCTCGTTGTCTCCCATGCGCCGGTAGACGGCACCGAGTCCCGCGAGAGCCTGTTCATAACCTGGTCGCAGATCAACGGCGCGCTTTAGATGGACTAACGCTTCATCGTAATCGGTGTTACGCAGTGTCTCTGCATCTGGTCCTTGCTGCGCCTCTCCACGACGGCGGTAGGCCAATCCTAACTCCATTTCAGCCTCGGCAAAATTGGGATTAACGGAAAGGGCTGCGTTAAACGCCGCGATGGCATCGTCATAGTAGCCAGTTCCGCTATAAATGCGGCCCAGACTATTATTAATCTCGCTGTCTTCTGGGAGAAGACTCCCGACCTTGCGATAGATGGCGACTGCTTCTTGTTTCTTGTCCTGATTGTACAGGCGATCCCCTAAACCAAGATACACAACTGCTTTTAGTGCGTTGTCCATAGCAGCTCTCTTCTTGGTAGCTTCCTCTCGCTCCTCGCCCAATTGCTTGCGATACCTGTTAATTAAAATGAAGCCATAAGTAGTCAATATCCCAGCCGCGATGCCTAATATCCCGACCATAACAGAAAAGAAACCTAGAATAATGCTTATAACGTTCAGTGTACCTTGAGCTTCAGATGTGGCCTGATTGGCCTGATTCAGAATCTGATTGGGATCGGGTGTCGCCGTTGGCGCATCAATAATGGTAGTATTGTGGGCCTGCGCAAATGATCCTGATGCTATTACCAGGAGCATGGAAAGCAGGATCGCCAGCAAGGCAACAGCAAATAAAAAGTGTTTTCGTTGCATGACATCCCTCCTTTTTAATGTATGATATCGAGTCGTGATTCATGAGAAATACGGGGACGGGCTTAATAATAGCATACCTGTGGATAATTTCAATGCGCTGTAATATGGTTTGACAGGGGATGATACATTAGTTCTAATACGGATTTTGTTTCGTGACAATGTATCTAAGGGGGAAGGAACATGAACGGTCAGTCACCTGATTTTGATTCTATCAAGCAAATCAGTCCGTATGGGGCTGAATATTGGAGCGCACGAGATTTAGCGCCACTATTGGGCTACAACAAATGGCAAAATTTTGAAGTAGCTATTCAACGTGCGATGATCGCTTGTGAGCAGGTTGGTCAGATTGTGCAGAACCATTTTACTGATGCC
>JBGQJX010000120.1:0-10241 GCA_041499255.1 Ktedonobacteraceae bacterium
CGCTTCTCCCGCGAAGGCTTGCGCGCGCATAACAACAAAGTAGCCAATCACCGCGGTGACGATGGCAACAATTGTTCCTGCCATCAAAGCATTCTGTACAAAATCATGTTGTAGCAGTTCAAGCATATCTATCCTTTCAGCGCGATGAGCCTTGTTCACGTCTGGTTGCCGGCATTGCATTGCTCTGTTGTAGATCGCCCGCGCTGCCCAGAGGCCTTGTAGATCGTTGCCGGGCAATTGCGATGCTCCTTGCTTGCCGTCCCATCCACAATGGAGAGAGGAGACGTACAGGGAGATAGGTAGCAAACGAGAGTGTTGCGATGTAAAAACTGACGGGCCAGTTGCTATACGCGGCCAAAAATATACCGAGCCAGGTGTAGAATACCCCGAGGATTATGGCGATCAAGATTGCCCACAGCGGCCGCTGTACAATGCGGCTGGCTGTCGCCGCCGGTCCCACAAGCAGCGTGAAGACCAGCAGGGCGCCGACGATCTGCACCGACAATGAAACAGTGATGGCAATCAAGATAAGGAAGACCATGCCGAGGAAGCGCACAGGGACACCGCGCGCCTCGGCCACCTCTGGTTCAAACGAGCTAAACAATAGTGGTCTGAAGAGCGTAAGAAATATGCCAAAAGTGAGCAGGCTGGAAATCCCTGTTATCAGCACGTCAAATTGACTGATGCCTAAGATCTGGCCGAACAAAATGCTGTATACGCGTTCTGCATAGCCAAAGTAGAGCGAAAGAAAGAGAATGCCCAGGCCAAGGGCAAAGGTCATAATGATGCCGGTAGTGGTATCGCGCTCGTTGACCTCTTTACCCAGGAAACCAATGCTGATGCCAGCCCCGATAGTAAAGATGTACAGGCCAATAATAGGATCAAGCCCCAGAAGAACTGCTCCTGCTGCGCCGGCAAAACCAATGTTTGGCAGCGCGTGTCCGGCAAAAGTTAACCCCCGCACAATCATAAAGTAGCCGGCAATGGCGGCTACTACGGCCACACACGTTCCCGCCAGGAAAGCATTCTGGATGAACGAATATTGCAAGATATCAAACATAGCCATTTTCCTGATAAGAGCTGGTGAAAAGGAATACAACAGCCTTTTCAGCCCTGGATACCGGCGGCGTTACGTTTCAGCGCCGACCACGAAAACCCGGCCCAGCGCCTGTACAACCTCCACAGGCGAGTCATACAATTGTGAAAGAGTGGAACTCGTGATGACCTCTTCTGTGGTTCCTATGGCGGTATGGCCATGTGCGATGTAAATAACGTGATCTACCACCGGCAGCAAGGGATTGATGTCGTGAGTAACCAGCATCACGGCAACATTGCGCGTGCGGCATACTTTAGCCACCAGGTCCACAATTTCGTGCTCGTGGCTAATATCCAGGTTCGCCAGCGGCTCATCGAGTAAGAGCAAACGTGGGTTAGTCAGCAGCGCCTGGGCGATGAGCAGGCGTTGTTGCTCTCCCCCTGATAACTGGCCAATGGGCGCATCGGCGAATGCTGTTGCATCCACCTCCAGCAGCGCTTTGTCAATGATTGCCCTGCGCCTGGCATTGGGTATTCCCGGCCCCCAGCGATTTCCATCCAGGCCGAAGCCGACCACGTCGCGCGCCCGTAAAGCGAGGTCTGCTTCCAGGTGGCGATGTTGTGGGGCGTAACCAATAGCTGTATTGCCGCGGCGCGGTGGTTTGCCCAGGACTTGTATTGTGCCCGCGTTCGCCTTGATCAGGCCCAGTAACAGTTTGAGCAACGTACTCTTGCCTGCGCCATTGGGACCGAGCACAGCAACAAACTCTCCCTCGTTGACGGTAAAGCTCGCGTCGTCAAAAATCACTCGCTCGCCAAACTGCATATGAACATGCTCCAGGGTAATGATTGGCTCAGGTGTTGCTCTCGCCATGCGGTTGCTCCTCGTTGGCAGTATTGGCTGTCTGCTTACTTTCCCGTTGCTGTTGCCAGGGCTTGCTGCAATGTGTTGAGTTGATCCATCATCCAGGTCTGGTATGTCTTTCCTTGAGGCATGGTCTCCGAGACTGGCACGACCGGGATGTTGAAATGCTGCGCTTCGTTTTGTAGATTCGTCGTTATCGGTGTGATCGTCTGTTTATTGTAAATCAGAATCTTCACTTTCTTCCCGCTGACCTGGTTATTGGTCTGTATCACCGTGTCCGCGGGCGGATCGTTGCCTCCTGCAATGGCCTTCTGGAACTCGAAAGGTGTCAGCACCACGAGACCTTCCGGCAGCGCCTGGTAAAGATAGATTGTTTCTGTCAACGCAACGGGCGTGCCACTGTACTTCTTGTTGATTGCACTAATCTTCTGCTCTAAGAGTACCAGAGATTGCTTGAATGTTGCAAGGTTGCTATCAAACGTGGCGGCATGCGCGGTATCCAGTTTCTTCAACGCGGCAGTGATGGCTTGCGCGATAGTTGATATATTGTCGATGCCATACCAGACGTGCGGGTTTTCGGGTAACTTGTGATCAGCAATATTCGCGCCTACCAGCACAACACGGCTGCTGTTGGGAGAGGCTGAAAGCAATTTGTCCATCCAGGTATCGTAGCCATTTCCATTCTCGATGACTAACTGCGCCTTTGAGACTGCTACAGCGGTCTGGAAATTGGAAGCGTACTCGTGTGGGTCCACGTTGGGATTGGACAGGATGCTAGTTACCGCGACATAGCTGCCTCCCAATTGTTTCACGATATCGCCGTAGAAGTTCTCTGCTGCCACAACTTGAATAGCCTGTAGGTTGGTCGTAGAGCTGTTTCCTGGGGTTGTGCTCCCACAGGCGCTCAATGTAAATAAGCCGATGATGCATAAGGTGAACCAGCAATAAGCTCTTTTTGATATTGATATCATATGCCATCCCTCCTCTTCAGGCAGGTGATCCAAATGTTAATGATACATTGTATCTTTAGTTGTAGGATAGCATTGAGATAGATGTTTGTCAATGATATTTTTGTCTCATTAATTCTGGACATGCTCTTTATCTCCCCTGTCTAGACTTTTGGGACCACCATAATCTTCACTTATAGATTTCGATGTCTCCAAGCATATCTACCCGCATCTACCCGTTCCTATCGCTAATCCTCCTGATTCAGGACATATTGATTGCAGCACAGACGGAACGAGTAAGAAGAAGATAGTCCATACTCATTATCGCGTTAGAGATTTGATCACAATTCTGTCTCAGATTTCAATTAGTGAATAACTGCTATTGATTTGAACCTTGACCCCATGGTACTCTTGGTATAGAAGCATTGTTATTTACAGAAGCATCGTAATTGACCAGATTAGTTCCCAAAATGAGAGTCGTCTTCGCAGGTTTTGCAGCGCAGCAGACCGCTGTCGTGACGCGTTATCTGTATGCCAGCTAAGAGGGAGGTATTTGCCATGCAAACGATAGGCAGTGAAATCAAGGATGAAGTTTTTGTAGATGAGTATACAGGTGGGCTAGTTGGTCCGAGTCTCGGCTTCGCAGCGACAATTAAGGATGGTGGACACATCGCTTGTGTCGTTCCCCCTGGCTGCTGGGGACCTATGATCACACCAGATTTTCGCGGCGGTCACGAAGTCACACGCCCCGTAGCCGTGCAGGGGGCTAAGGTTGGGGATGCACTCGCCATCACGATCGAGTCTATGCGCGTGCTCTCACTGGCGACTGCCTCCGGTACGATGGTGACGAACAGCTCCGCATTCGGTGATGACCCGTTCGTTGATAAGAAGTGTCCAGGTTGTGGTACACCATGGCCTGCTACTCGCGTGGAGGGAACAGGCGAGGACTGCATCCGCTGTACCAAATGCGGATCCGTTATCAAACCCTTTGGATTTGAAGAGGGATATACGATCGTGTTCGACCACGACAGCATGGTTGGATTAACGGTAGGCGAAGGTACGGCCCACGACTTTGCGCAGCGCGCCAAAGAGATAGCGGCCTTACCGCCAAAGGCACGCCAGCACCCGATTCTCCTTTTTGAGCCACATACCATCCCTGGCACACTCGCGCGACTCCGCCCATTTATCGGCAACATCGGCACAACGCCGAGCGCCGATCTTCCTGATTCGCATAATGCCGGAGACTTCGGCAATTTCTTGGTTGGGGCACACCATCCCTATGGCATGACATTGGAAACACTCAACCGGGTGAAGACCGATGCGCATCTTGATACCAATGAAGTCCGCGCTGGAGCTGTGCTCATCTGCCCGGTCAAGATTGATGGCGGCGGCGTTTACATCGGCGACTGCCATGCGAACCAGGGCGATGGCGAACTGGGATTGCATACCACCGACATCACAGCAGAAGCGCGTGTGCGTGTCAGTGTGATCAAGAACCTGCCAATAGATGGCCCTATCCTGTTGCCTGTAGCGGAAGACCTGCCTTTTATCACTCGGCCTTTCTCAAAAGAGGAACTGGTGGCCGGTGAGCGCCTGGCCCAGCGCTACAATGTCACGTTGCAGCGCAATGTCGGACCGGTTCAGTTCATCGGTACCGGGCCAACCCTCAATGAGGCCACCGATAATGCCATCGAGCGCGCAGCCACCATGCTACAGATGACGAAGGCGGAAGTGCGCAATCGCTGCACGATCACCGGTTCGGTTGAGATTGGGCGTCTACCCGGCGTCGTACAGTTGAACATGCTTGCGCCACTGGCACAGCTTGATAAGATTGGCATCGGGTCATATGTTCGCCAGCAATACGGACTGTGATTGAAGGCCAATATATCGCACGAGGGACGGGCAAGCTCGTCCCTCGTGCGAGGGCGGGGGCAAGCCCTGCCCCTACTATACCCTATCCGGTGGTTTGACAGGAGCATTCGTGTATAGTCGCCCTCGAGTCTGGATTAGGGCGAAAGTCGCGTCTATATCACGTTTGCCATAAAGTCTGTATAGCGGAGGCCGGGGTTCATGCAGGTACATGTCGCACTCTATGGTGGGGCCCGTGTTGTTAGCGGCAAATCGGTTGTGGATCTATCGTTCGATACGCCGACTGTCACGCTGGCACAGATGCTGGAGAAGTTGATCGCCAGCTATCCTCGTGTGCGCTCGTATCTGCTGGATGTATCGGGCATGCTACAAACGTCGATCAGGGTGCTCATAAATAAGGAACGCCCAGAAGCTGACGCTACCCTTGAGACGTTGCTACACGACGAGGACCAGGTTACCTTACTTGTAGCTGTGGCTGGCGGCGCGGTATAAGCGCTTATCTGTTCAACATCTCTAGATCATGGAGGTATTGGATCTCTTCGGATGAAACACAAGTCGTTTCACACAAAAAGCAAATCAGGTAATTCGAGTCAGCATACCTGGCTTGCGTGTACCTGATCTGCAGAAAGGAGAACTATCGACACACACCTTCACTCATTTTTTGTCCCATAGGATGCTCGATGATATCATCGCCTTCTCAAGGCGAACCAGAAACCATTCACAAGAAATTGTGGATGGCGGATGTATCCTCCCGACTGAGCAGACACCGATGTTTGCGACACGCATATCTCTCTGTCTTGCTCGTTTTGTGACGAAAGGTGCAAACATTCATGGCTCAACTTGCAACAGAAACTAACCGTGCTGCCTCTGCAGCGCCCGCTTTCGCTAATCCTTCCCCTCTTGGACTTTGCGGCTTCGCAATGAGTACTTTCGTCCTCAGTAGTATCAACGCTGGTTGGTTCCCCCCAGAAGGAACCAATATCATCGTTGGTCTGGCGTTCTTCTACGGTGGCATTGCCCAGCTCATCACAGGCATATTAGAGTTTAGAGTAGGTAACACTTTTGGTGTGACTGCCTTTACCTCCTATGGAGCCTTCTGGCTAGCACTGGCTTTTATTTATATCCCTGGAACAGGCATCCTCGACGCACTCGTCAAAGGAGCAGCAGTTCATCCAGCGGTTGGTCTCTTTCTGCTGGGTTGGACGATTTTCACAGGTTTGCTGCTTCTTTGCTCGTTCAGGCTCAACGTTGGCCTGGTTGTCACATTTGCGCTGCTGTTTGTGGCCCTTATTCTACTGACCATTGGAGAACTGGGACCTAGTACACAAGCGCATCAATTTGGTGGCTACGCCGGCGTATTAACAGCGATAGCCGCGTGGTATGTCGCGCTGGCTGGTCTTCTCAGTAGTGTAAAATTCCCGTTCTCGCTGCCAGTGGGACCTTTGAGCTAACGAAACTCGTTCATGTACTACAATAACACGCTTATGGAGGCCACTCCCCGTACTGGAGAGTGGCGTTCTTCTTTTCAGTGAAATCAAAGTTATCGGGAGAAGCGCTCATTTGGTCAGCTTGTTTGTGCGAGACACCTTAGCGTACAGTTTCGTTCCACTCTTCCTCAGAGTCCATCATTCCTCGTCTTCGAGTTGTACGCGGCGGAAAATAGTCCAGACTGCCAGGTCGTAGCCCGACTTGAGTAACCCCGCGAGGACGAGCGGTAAGCCAGATACCAGCCCTGCTCCCTGTAAAAGCAAACCAGCGAAAACCGGGCTGCTGGCAGAGCCAGCGCTGCGCGCCAGTGAAGTCACGCTTGCTGTGGCTGTGCGCACTTCTGGTGCGACCAGGGCCATGGTATATGCCTGTCGCGTGGGAACGTCCATCTGCGAAAGCGCCTGGCGGGTGAGCAGCAGCAGCGCCGCCAACGGGAAACTGGGCATCACCGCGACGAGGACGAGCAAGATATTCGACGGCAAGTGGGTGAAAACCATCGTGTTCAGGAGCCCGAAACGGCGGGAAAGTGGTACAGCGGCCAGAAACGAGAGGGCTGAAAGCGCATTTGCGCCGAAAAAGAGAACCGCTAATGGAACCAGGGGGACGCCGAAGCGCAAATGGAAAAAGAGTACCAGGAGACTCTGGACAACCAGCCCCCCTGCCATCGCATCGACGCTGAAGAGAGATGCCAGTTGCAATACTCTTCCACGCGCTTTGCCCAGTGTCGGCAGCAGCTTTTGCCAACGGCCTTCCACGCTCTCTTTAGCAAGCGCTGGAGCCTCCATTCCGGGTGATAATCTCGTTGCTAACCAGGCGACCAGCAGCGCCGACGCAGCATAGACGCCAAACATCAGGCGGATGCCAGGCGCTTCAGGTACACCGAAATGGACCAGGAGATCAGGAAATCCAGCGGCCAGCGCCCCAAGTGCTACCGCGAAGGCTGCAACAAGGTTGTAACGGGCAAAGAGGGCGATACGCTGTTCCGGGGCACAGGTCTGTGGCAACATCGCCTGGTCGATTGGCAGAAATGGCGCAGTCTCAGAAGCGGCGGTACCAAGTGTGCCGAAGAAGGCGGCAGTAAACAGCACCGCATAGACCCTCGTCAAGGCGAAGAGGATACCAGTTAGCGCCATCAACAAGGCTAGAACAGCGAGAGTGCGCCGCCGCCCCCACTGGTCCGCGAAGAGCGCGATCACGTACGTGCCAAAAAAGTCTCCGAGCAGAGAAACGGTAATAATAGCGCCAATTGCAGCAGGAGAGAATCCCGCTTGACTCAGCGCAACACTGAGCAGCACGGCCATAAGCCCATAGGAGAATGAGCGTAGCCCGCGCATGACAACGATAAGCCGTGCATCCGCCTGTTTGCGCTGCCTCACTCCCGATGCTAACTCCAGGGTCTCATCTTGTGCCAATGTATACTGCTCCGTCCGCCCCTCTTGTTTGCGTCTAGCCATATAGTAACTTCATGAATCATACCCACTTTCTTTTGGAGAACATGATGTCTGCAAAACGCCTGGGTGAAAGTCAGAAAACACAGATAATTATATCATTCCGAGTCCTGTAGAGAATGAATTCTAAGCTACATCCAGACACATCGGTGCTATAATATCCCCATTGCGCCTGCCTGGAGAACGCGTGGGTATCAAGTCAGTTCTCGCTGGAAGGTATATTAAAGCGGCTAGGAGTAGAGAAAAGGATGTCACATTTTGAGTTCAAGCGTATTAGCGGCCTGTTGAGCCGTGGTCAATGGCTCACCACCGGCGCAGCAGTTGTTTTAACTGCCATGGCCGGCATACTAACGGCCATACATGCCAATTCTGTCATTACTTTTGCCTTCGCGGGAGGCGCCCTTGCTCTTCTCGCGGCCCTGGTGGGGCTTGGTACAGAACAAGTTGGTTCACGGCTGGGGGCAGGGGCGACGGGAGTATTACAGGCGTCTCTTGGCAACTTACCTGAACTCTTTGTCGGGATTTTTGCCCTGCGCGCGGGGCTTATTCAGGTGATCCAGGCGGCGCTGGTCGGCTCGATCCTGGGCAACAGTTTATTTGTGCTTGGCCTGGCTTTTTTTGTCGGTGGCCTGCGCTATGGGACGCAGCGTTTTGCCTCAGAGGTTCCGCGGATGATCGCCATGCTGACTCTGCTCGCGGTTTCAGCACTGGCACTCCCGACGCTGGTGTTTTATTTACACACACCGGCTGGGGGGCACGAGGATTTGTTCGCTATCTCCTGCGCCGTAATCCTTTTGATCGTCTATTTTGCCAGCATTCCGGTCTCCTTGCAGGGCGGTCCAATAAGCCTGCCTGAAGAGTACGAGGAAGAGGTGAAACTCTGGCCACTCTGGCTGGCGATTGTGGTGCTAGTCGGAGCCGCGGTCGGTTCAGCTTTTGTCTCAGACTGGTTTATAGCCGCCTTGACACCGGCGATTGATATCCTGCATCTCTCTCAGGCGTTCACCGGCCTGGTTCTGGTAGCCCTGGCAGGCAACGCGGTGGAACATGCTGTTGGTATCCAGCTGGCGGCGAAGAACAAAATGGACTATGCTGTCAGCATTATTCTCAATAGTTCTCTGCAGGTCTCGTTAGGCTTAATTCCGGCGCTGGTGCTTCTCAGCTTCTTCATAGGCAGCACGCACTTGACGCTGGTGTTACCACCGTTGCTGGTGGTGGCGTTGGGACTGACGGCTGTGTTGGCTACCGTCATTACTTATGATGGTGAGTCAACCTGGCTTGAGGGTCTGACACTGGTCTGCCTCTATGCCATTATCGCCGTGTCGTTCTGGTGGGGGTAAGTTTAACCGTAAGAAAGGATCATTGTCATGGCGCCGGACCTCCTATGGAAAGTCAAAGAAGGCACAAACGTCAAATTAAAGGACTACGACCCAAATTATCTTGATAAAGATATACAGCGAGACTCAGTAGAAATTATGTTACAAAAACTCGGTGATGAGCTAAACGAATTACATGAAATAATGCAAGCTGCGCAACACCACAGCCTCTTAATGATTCTCCAGGGTATGGATACAAGCGGGAAAGATGGCACGATTCGCCACGTGCTTGGCCGCGTGAACCCACAGGGCTGCCATGTGTTTTCATTCAAAGTGCCAACGGAAGAAGAGTTAGCGCACGACTTCCTGTGGCGTATACACAAAGTTACCCCCGGAAAAGGATTAATGAGCATCTTCAACCGTTCTCACTACGAAGATGTACTGGTTGCTCGCGTGCATAACCTTGTACCTGAAGCGGTCTGGAGCCGTCGCTACAAAGAAATTAATCACTTTGAGAAGTTGCTGGCAGATAACAACACCATCATTCTCAAGTTTTTTCTCCACATCAGCGCTGATGAGCAAGAGCGGCGTTTGCTGGAACGCGAGCAGAATAAGGATAAGGCCTGGAAGATAACAGCCGATGATTGGGTTGACCGGCAGCGTTGGGAAGACTACCAGAGAGCCTACGAAGACGCGCTCAGTAAATGCAGCACCGACTTCGCTCCATGGAACATCGTACCGGCGAATCACAAGTGGTACAGAAATTTATCTATAGCACACGTGCTCGTTGAGACGATGCGCCCGTACAAAGACGAGTGGAAGGCGCAGTTGGAGTTACGCGGGCAGAGAGAACTTGAAAAGCTCAAACAATTACGCGCTGCGCAATAATCAAGCATGCCGGGGATCTGCCAAATTCCCAACAATGTGGGAACATCGCGAGCCTCCAAGTTGTTTTAGTGAGTGCAAGGCCACGAAAAAGAAATAGTACCCGTTCGTCAAAACTTGTAACATCTTCTATTCTACCTGGTCTATGTAATTGAGTTATCATTTTATCCATTATCCTGTGCGCGAGTTTGAGCGCGCGCCAGGCAAACACGTGAGGAACATGCCATGAAAGATGTAAGAAACCTGTCCGAATCGTATTGGAAAGAGAAACTGACACCCGAACAATATAAAGTCTGTCGCCTGAAGGGAACTGAGCGGGCCTTTACCGGCGCGTTGTACAACAATCATGAAAAGGGCATGTACACGTGCGTCGCCTGTGGACAACCGC
>JBGQJX010000121.1:0-10222 GCA_041499255.1 Ktedonobacteraceae bacterium
ACCAATACTACCTACTTTATCCCCATTGATGCAGAGCAGAAATACCTGGTTCCATTGTTAAACTCTTCCCTGGTGGAATTTTTCTTTCGCACAAAGCCCGCGTTACTCAGAGGCGACTACTTACGGTTCTTTACCCAATATGTGACACAGATCCCCATCCATCGTATTACCTTCACCACGCCCGCGGACGAACGCAATACGTTAGCGAACGAGGGTATAGCACTTTACAATGAAGGCAAGCATGAAGAGCTGCTTGCTTTTACTGAAGCCTGTCTTGTTCATCAACCGGAGCAAAGCGATGTTATCCATGATCTGCTGGTCTATTTAGCAGAGCAAATGATCGAATTGAAGAGGGAGAGGCAAGAGAAACTGGATGATTTTCTTTTCGACCTCAAGGGCACCATATCTGGCAATGAGTTTCGCAAGCTTACCAGGCTTTGGACGCCGCCTGACACATCCAAAAAAGATGACGTCAATGCTCAGAGCAAGCTTGCCGAGGCAGAAAAGATAATTGGATCATTAGCACAACGACAACTTGATTTGCATGACGATATTGGTTTTTTGAATGAGGAACAGTGGATATGGCTACTTTTAAGGCGGCTGGGCAAGATATACAGCCTGGCTGACGTAGTAAAAGTCTTCAGGCGGCGTCAACCTGCTATTGCAACGTTGGATAAACGTATCACGACGACAGACGGCTTGATTAACGCGATCGTGTATCGTTTGTATGGCCTGACAGCGGAAGAGGTCGCGGTTGTCGAGGGCACCCTCAATTAGACACCCCCTCAATATCCATGCTATACTGCCATCAGAGCAACAACCAACTATTTTTAACCACGCTTTCGGAGATAATATCGATGACCACAAGTGAACGTACTCCACAAGATTCCTCTCAACTGAAAGGATCTCAAGAGAAAGTCGCGGAGCTCCAGCGCCTGAAGACCGAAGCCATGCTTGGCGGTGGCCCCAGGCGCATAGAGGCACAACATAAAAAAGGCAAACTGACCGCGCGCGAACGACTTGATCTGCTGCTCGATCCAGGCACCTTCAACGAATTGGATATGTTCGTGACACACCGCTCCACGGACTTTGGCTTAGATGTGCAGAGAATCCCCGGCGATGGAGTGGTTACCGGCTATGGGCAGATCGATGGGCGGCTGGTCTATGTCTTTTCACAAGATTTTACCGTCTTTGGAGGATCGCTTTCAGAAGCGCACGCTGAAAAAATCTGTAAGATTATGGACCTCGCCATGAAGAACGGCGCGCCAGTTATCGGCCTCAACGACTCCGGTGGAGCGCGTATTCAGGAAGGCGTGGTCAGCCTCGGAGCATATGCGGATATTTTTCTGCGCAATACGCTGGCCTCCGGCGTTGTGCCACAAATTTCTGCTATTATGGGTCCCTGCGCCGGCGGCGCGGTCTACTCTCCAGCCATTACCGACTTTATTTTTATGGTGGAGCAGACCAGTCACATGTTCGTCACCGGCCCCAACGTGCTGAAGACCGTCACTCACGAGGATGTCACCTTTGAAGACCTGGGCGGGGCCATGGTCCACAACAGCATTAGCGGCGTTGCCCATTTCGCCTGTCCAGATGAACCCGAATGTATCCGTATGATCCGCGCGCTGATGAGCTTTATTCCTTCAAACAATCTCGAAGACGCGCCCTACGTAACACCCATTGACTCACCCTCCCGCTCAGAGGCCGCCCTTGATAGCATTATCCCCGATCATCCGAACAAACCCTACGATATGAAAGCAATCATTGGCTATATTGTTGATGACGGCAACTTCTTCGAAGTACAGGAATTCTTCGCCGCCAATATCATCGTGGGCTTTGCCCGCCTGAATGGCCGTTCAATCGGCATTGTAGCACAACAACCTGGGGCGCTTGCCGGCGTGCTCGATATCAATTCATCCGACAAGGCCGCGCGTTTCGTGCGCTTCTGCGATTGCTTCAACATCCCCATCATTACCTTCGTGGATGTGCCGGGCTTCCTGCCGGGGGTCAGCCAGGAGCACAATGGCATCATCCGCCACGGCGCCAAGCTGCTCTACGCCTACTGTGAGGCCACGGTGCCGAAGATCACCGTCATCACGCGCAAAGCCTACGGCGGAGCCTATGACGTGATGAATAGCAAACATGTGCGCGGCGACATCAACTACGCGTGGCCAACGGCGGAAATCGCGGTAATGGGAGCTGAAGGAGCGGTCAATATCCTCTTCAAGGATGATATCGATAAAGCGGAAGATCCCGATCAGCGGCGCAAAGAGCTGATCGCCGAATATACAGCAAAGTTCGCCAATCCCTACATCGCGGCCAGCCGCGGTTATATCGACGAAATTATCGAGCCGCGACTCACCAGGACCAGGCTCATAACAGCCCTCGAAATGCTGAAAAATAAACGAGACAGCAACCCCCCAAAAAAACACGGCAACATCCCACTCTAAATAAAATGAAGGGCCGGGCAAGCCCGGCCCTATTCGCATCAACATCAGCGATGCCGCAAGCTTTCTACGTATTGCATATATGCGTCACGGTGCGCAGATGCCCGGTATGCTAAACGGACAAAGGTGAGGTAGCCCTTCATCATCTCGGCAATCACGGCCAAGTCCCCTGGAGAGATTGGCGTCATCGGCACGCCTTGCGGGAGGCGCGGCTCGTGTGGGGTCATCCGCTCCCCTCTCTTTCTGCTGGGCGTGTCCCAAAGGTCAGTGAATGAGCCTTGCGGTCGCCAGGCAGAGGTGCAACGACCAACGAGAGCGCCTCCTGGATGTGAAAGGGCTTGAGCAGATAGGTGAGGGGCGTCTCTCTCAGGTGACGATCTATGTGTGCCTGGTCTTCTGGCAGGGCCATGACAATCAGCTGGGTATGAGCAGACTTCGATACCGACCGCACCACCTCATAATCCTCTTTGAGCGAAGGATGGACCGCCAGAAAGACCAGGTCAGGAGCCTCTGGCATGGTACGAAGGAGCTGCAATGCCTCTTGAGAGCCAGAGCAGACCAGCACGCCATGACCAGCCTGCTGCAGATGGATCTGCAAGAGCGTGCGGATCACACGCGACGAGTCAATCACCAGCACGCGCCTACTCATGGGATACCTCTTCCTTTTCAGAGCCCAAAGACGATGGCGTATCCATGATCTTGCGCGCAGGTTCGGAGCCAAACCGCGCTATGAGCACATCCATGGTTTCCCACATCTCTTGGATGTGGTCGATGAGCATGGCGATCTCTTCTGTATGGTCTAACTCGCGCTGCAGGAAGTCGACCAGTGTGTCTCGTGCCGGCATGTCTGGGAGACCTTCCAGCGTCTCTAGCCCCCATCCTGGTGTGTCCATGATGGCTTGCGCCTCTTCATGCCTGCCCTCTTCAATGAGCTTCAAGAGCCATTCCGCTCCGATCTCCATACGTCTTGTGATGATCTCGTGACGTGCGACGATGGCAAATCCGTTGAGTCCTCGTTGTGCCGCCTCTTCCTGTAATGCCTGTTGGTGGCGAAATTGTGCTACCTCGCTTTTATTGTTCTCGGTGATCATTTTCTCCCCCTCGTCTCTAAAAACCATGAAATAGCTTTATGCGGACTAATGCCTGGTCACCATAGATGAGTGTAGCACGACAAAAGTAGAATATCAACCCATTTGCAATTAAACGTTAAAATTGTAGCAATTGCTAATATAAGTTAATAATAGATACAAATGCTACTATGTTCGCTATCTTCCTGTGCTTCGCTATTTTCTTGTCAATGAATGTCATTGAGTAATCATGAGTAGATAGCGTAGCGAAAGGTTACTCATCTAAAGAAAAGGATCATCTGTACGCAAGATCTTTTTATTGCTAATGGATTTCAATGTAGATCAAGAGTGATAAAAAAGAAGAAGCGCAAAAGAGTATCGATTGCACTTCTCTTCTATGCAGGGAGTTTTTTATTTTCAGGACTCTTATTCAGGCTGCATCAGTAATTCGGCTGTGACATGATCAGTCACCAGGATATTTGCGATACCCGCTTTCAGTGCAGCCCGAATGGCAGGTACATACGATATATTGGCGCCAGCAACAAGAATAACCCTGGTGCCACCCCTGCTGATTTTCTCTTTCAAGCGGGGAATTTCAAGCCCGGTGAGATAGTATGGTGGCGTCTCAAGTTGCTCGTTAATGCATTCCCCTGACGCATTAAAGGACCAATGGTTGAAATCTACGGCAGGTTGACGCGATCTTAAGAGGTCGATTTGTTGCCGTGATACAATGCCAGTCTCAACAAGTTCTTCATTTGCTTGAGGAAGCCAGAGGCCAGTTATAATGACTGTAGCTTGCTCTATGGTTTTCAGCACATCTCTGACAACAGGAAGGGAACGAGATTGCTCAAGTTGTGCTTGCGTCTCGACAATAGCGGGAAGCGGAAGCCAGAGATGTCGTGCTCCATATGCAACGGCAATATCGTAAGAAATTAAGTTCGAGTCACCAAGGCTCGTCTGCGGTTGGACAAAGCCGATCGTTGGCACTACTCGCAAGCGTGGCAGCAGTTTTGTGGGCTTCAAGTATGTTACCACTTGCCTCATGACATGTCTGCCACCAGAAACCGCAAGAATATCTGAATCCGTGAGGAGTTGATCGAGATATTCTGCTGCTGTAGATGTGATTGCTGTAAGAATATCATGAGCAGTACCACTTCCGGCTATGGTCGTCAAGTTTTGTCCAGGCACGAGCACTAAATCATCCAGTCCTAGTTTCAGACGTAAGTCGCGGGAGAGATTGCGTAAATAGCCCACGCGCTGATCCGGCACGACGGAAATGTGGACAAATCCGCGATCTTTGGCCTTCTGCAATGCCTTTCCAATGGTTTGCCGGGAGCAGAATTCCATCTCAGCAATAGCATCCTGCGTTTGTCCATCTTCGTAATAAAGATAAGCAATCCGGTGCAAGAACCGATCATCACTCAGGAGCTTTCCATCGTTTGCGTTACCTGGTGGCGTTCCCATTAACATCAGCTCATTTCCTTTCTCTCACATACAGTGGAAAACCTCTTCTAACTTACAATGGGCTGCGGTCCAATTTCAAAGGGCATCTGTCAATCTAATAGCATCAAGGAGCTATTGCTCCTTCATTAACATTAGTATACATAAAGTGATGTCAAAGCACAAGTATGAAAATTCTATCCGCTTAACACCGATGTTGAACTATTATATCCGAGATGTTACACTTGGGAGGGCAGGAGCGTTGTTGCCCCCATGAGAGAAAGATCATGAAAAGCACCAGGCTGATACAATTCAAGGTAGATAAGGGAAGAGTCCTTGTACCTGTAGGAGAGCCATGCCCTTTCGGATGCAGGTATTGCTATACGCGTACCGGCGAGGTCGGGCCTGCGCGAGCAGACCCAACAGACATTCTTGAGAAGTTGCAAGCGTTCGCTCAAACGCATCCATTTGAGTTCATTCAGTTTGGGTACGACGGTGAGCCTTTTGCGCGTCCAGCACGCGGCTTAATGATGTTAGAACACCTAGCCAAGTTAGGGAAACAGGTGAGTTTTAGCACGAAAGCGTTCATCGAAGGGCAGACGCTTGAGAGCCTGGCGGCTATTCAAAAAAAGATGCAACTAGCTCAAACAACGTTAATCGGTCTGGTATCACTCAGTTGTTGGGATTCCGCATCAAGCATAGAACCTCACACGCCGACTCCACACCAACGGATAACGACCCTTACCAACTTAAGGCATATAGGAATACCTACCTTCATTGCTATCAGACCAATTTTGCCGCATCTTCCCCATGAAGAATATGTACAGATGATTAGCAAGGCATTACAGGCCGGATGTGACGGTTTCATTCTTGGGCCGCTCTATTCAGACGACCATGGACGTTTTGTGAGGTTTATACCCAATGAGACACTGAAGGCAATTCCATATCAAAAAGTGGTGGTGGCCTGGTCTGCTCACGCTCCTGTATGGAGACGATACGAGGATGAGCAGAGACTACGGCAAGTCGCCGACACTGTAAAGGAAAAAGGCGGGCGTGTCTTTCTGTCATCTGTGGACGCCTTACGGTTTGCGAGCGAGAAGGGAGTGGTTGTTTGATCGAGATAGAATTGAAATGTGAGGTATCACCTCAACTGCTGGAGAAAGTTCGTGAGAAAACGCAGGGGATGGAGTTCAACGGGACGGTCCATAACCAGGATATCTACTATGATACGCCCACATGGGATTTCCTCCGCCGAGCGGTTTTTCTAAGAGTAAGGAATAACCGTACTGTCGAATGCAAATTTAATGAAGACATCACGCAAGAACATGGGCAAGCGCATGAGCGTGTTTTTCCTCTCCAGGCATCTTCTACTCAAGCAGACAAGATGAATGCTCTTTTCACATACTTCTTACCTAGATGGATTCCTGCTGCATCTTTTACAGAAGCTGTAAAAAAGAACGGCCTGATTGAGCTAGTGCGTATTGACAACACCCGTGAGGCATACTCCAGTGAGGATGTAACCCTCAGCATTGACCATGTTGAAGGGTTAGGAGATTTCTTAGAAGTCGAGACGCACTGTGAGGAGGAGACTGATACCAGTCAAGCACGAGCTAGGTTGCAAGCATTTGTCTCCGATCTGCATGTACAACATATCAACGTTGGCTATGTTGAATTGTGGCTCTCCAAACACAATCCAGAAGCGTACCAGGTCGGAAGATACCATTTATAATTCCTGCTGCGCTTTTCGGCACAACCCTGAAGTTGGGCGTCTTGGATATCTGCTTTTCCACGCATGAGGACTCACATATGGTACCATGCTCTCTCAGGAGCAAGATACTGAAGAGTTCAGTGTTTTCAGTCACGCTCATGTTTTCAGTAAAGGAGTCTCTCTTGCAAAAGCCAATCTCCTCTGACACGTCTATCGATCTGCACATGCACACCACCTACAGTGATGGACGCTGGTCAGCCGAGCAGCTTCTCGACTATCTCACACAAGAAGGCTTTGGCCTGATCGCCGTCACCGATCACGATCGCGTTGAGACGGTTGCCGGTCCTGGCGGGCGTGGAGATCAGCGCACAATGGCGCGGGAAGATGGGAGATGTGCTCTGCTATGGTTTCGATCCTCACGATGATGCCCTGAAAGCAATTACAGATCAAATTCGCCAGAAGGCGGCGGCGAATGCGGAGGAGGTGTATGAGGAACTACTACGCCGAGGCTACCGCTTTCCGCGCCGTCAAGAACTGCTGACGGCGACTGAGGGCGAACTGCGTGTAGCAGGCGATTGCGCCAATTTGCTGCTGAAGCATGGCTACGTACACGATTGGCCGAGCGCCTTGGAGATGATTCGTGACGCCGGTTATCGTGAAATGAAGGCTGATATGGCGGAAACGGTTGAGGTTGTGCATCGGAGTGGAGGAGTCGCGCTGAGCTTTGCCGACGCCTCCTTGAGCATGTGGGCATTCAGGTCTAATGAGCCAGAACTTTCACACCGAAGCGTCATGCTTGCTTATGGTAGAATGCACGACGACTGCATTTCAGAGCGCTTGAGATGGTCCAACCACGTCTGAATCGATTTTTATATCCATCTGGCATCTGAAGCGAAGGGATCTCTTCTGGACGGAAAAGCCCAACCGCTTAACGCTCTGGACCATGCGTGATCTGGGAAAACGGCGTGGGAGAGTAGCTATACGTCAGGATCAGGACATCTCTTTTTCTAGTAGTAGGTGTGGATGCGAAGTGGAAGGAGAACAACACGAACCAACGCGATCTATCTCTGGGATTGCTTAGTTTTCGAAAGTCCCTAAGTGATCAGCACCGGCTATTTCTCGGCTCAAGGAATTCTCCTGATTGAGCGGATTGTTTTGATTATATGAGAGGATAGGTAATGGCTGTGAGGGGGCCGATAAATCGGCGGTGGGCGCGATAAATCGGCCCCTACGGCGGGTTTATGCACTTGCTTTGTGCTTTTACGTTGCCAAACTATGTGCCAGGGATTATGATAGTAATGAAGTGTAATTTGAAGAACTAGAATGATGCTGTAGCCAGGAGAATGCTACATGAACCAGGATATGAAACCACCGATTATCGCCAACGAGGAACTTACTCATCAGACACTGGAGGAACTCAATCAACGGACATTAGAGGAACATACTTATCAGGAACTTGAGGAACTTACTCATCAGATATTACCAGAAGCACAGTTAGCAACACAGAAACAGCCTACGATTACTAAGCCGCGCGTTGTGATTGTAGGAGCGGGCTTTGGTGGGCTAAAGGCGGCGCGAGGACTGCGCAACGCGCCGGTCGAGGTGACTGTGATTGATCGTAACAATCATCACCTTTTCCAGCCACTGTTGTACCAGGTTGCTACCGCGGGCTTATCACCCGCTGATATCACCGCACCGATTCGAGGTATCCTCAGAAAACAGGCAAATACAAGCGTGATCTTAGCAGAGGTCACGGGCGTCGATCTGCAGGAGCAGCGCGTGTTGATCCACGACAAAGCTGTACCCTATGATTACCTGATACTGGCTACAGGCGCGCGTCACAGCTACTTTGGTCATGATGATTGGGAGCCTTTCGCTCCGGGTTTGAAAACGATTACCGATGCTACGACGCTGCGCCGCAACATTCTGCTCGCGTTTGAAGCTGCCGAGATTGAGACCGACCCCGACAAGCGCCGGGCGTTGTTGACATTTGTATTAGTTGGCGCAGGGCCTACAGGTGTCGAGATGGCAGGCGCTATCGCGGAGCTGGCGCATAGAGCTCTCGACTCGAATTTCCGCCATATCGATCCTGCATCAGCCTGTATAATCCTCGTTGAAGCTGGGCCGCGCATACTGGCGACCTTCCCTGAGAAACTGGCGAGAAAGGCCCATAAGGAGCTTAAACGCCTGGGCGTTGAAGTCAGAACAGGCGTCGCCGTTGAGCATATAGACGCCGATGGTGTGATGATCGGCAGCGAACCACTGGCTTCGAAGACGGTCATCTGGACGGCAGGGGTGACCGCCTCCCTTGCCGGTAAATGGCTGGGGGCCGAGATAGATCGAGCGGGCCGCGTCAAGGTGTTGCCCGATATGAGCATTCATGGTTATGCTAATGTCTTTGTGATTGGCGACACCGCCTTCATGGCGCAAGGGGGAAAGCCGCTGCCTGGTGTGGCACAGGTGGCTATGCAGCAGGGTACATATGTAGCGTCGATCATCAGTCAGCGTGTGGAGAGTGGCCATACTGATAATCATATAGTTGCCCCTTTCCACTATCACGACAAGGGCAACCTCGCCACAGTGGGGCGTTCCTTTGGTGTCGTGGATATCGGTCGTGTGGAGTTCACCGGATTTATATCCTGGCTGACATGGCTTGCTGTGCACATCTTTTTCCTGATCGGCTTTCGCAACCGTTTTCTGGTCATGTTCCAATGGGCATGGGCGTACATCACGTTCCAGCGCGGCGTGCGGCTGATCACCTTTGGCGAGAAGACTCCTTTGATCGAGTGATTGTGCTCGTGCTCTCACCCGAATAGATACATGTAGTATTGGAGGATAAGTTTAGTATGTTAGCACCTGATTCTGAAGCAACGGAGAAAACGTTGCGCGTTGCCATTATCGGCTATGGACTGGCTGGTTCCGTCTTCCATGCCCCACTGATTTCCTCGGTAGCGGGTATGGAGGTGGCGGCAATTGTTACCAGTAATCCCAGGCGACAGGAGCACATCCGTCGTGATTTCCCTGATGCTGAGATACTGTCTACGCCTGACGACCTGTGGCGTCACCCGACGCGCTACGATCTCGTGGTAGTGGCCAGCCCAAATCGCAGTCACGTGCCTCTGGGGTTAGCGGCTATGAACGCGGGTCTGCCGGTCGTCATCGACAAACCCCTGGCGGCGAGCGTTGCCGACGCTGAGAAGCTGATAGAAACCAGTCAAAAAACGGGCCAGATGCTCTCGGTCTTTCAGAACAGGCGCTGGGACAATGACTTTCTGACGATACGCCAGTTAATTGCCGCCGATCTGCTCGGGCCTGTTACACGTTTCGAATCGCGTTTCGATCGTTACCGCGCCGCGCCGCGTGCCAATGCCTGGCGCGAATTCTCAGCGCCCGAAGATGCTGGCGGGCTGCTCTACGACCTTGGTAGTCACCTGATAGACCAGGCCATACAACTCTTTGGGCAGCCTATACGCGTCTGCGCGGAATTGGAGATACGGCGTCCTGGAGCGCTGGTGGATGACGATACGTTTGTTGCATTGCAGTTCGCCAGCGGTGTACGC
>JBGQJX010000122.1:0-10201 GCA_041499255.1 Ktedonobacteraceae bacterium
TTCCTACTTACGCAAAGCCGATGAAGGATTCTTCAAAAAGCGTACTTGGTCAGTTGGGCTGTGGCGTCCTTTTGGTCATTCTCTTAATTGTAGGTGTCTGTGGCGGGGCAAGCTACTTTGTCTATAGGTATTTTGCTACCGCCGCCAGCAGTACAACCAGTACCTATAACCCTTCTACAATCGGCAATGGGAACGGAACAAATGGCACCCCGCAGGCTATAGCAACGACAACCACACAGCTCAATGCCACTGTGACCTATGCCAGCGTTGATGAGACCATTGTGAATGCCCAGAAGGCCAGCAGTTTTGCTGATGACACTAGTCTGTCGAATTCGCAAATTGTGGTACGACTCAACCTCAAGGAGCATAACCCGACAACGGACACCGTTTACCTGTTTTACGGCGATAACTTTCACTTGATTTTGCCGGATGGGACAAGTGTTGCTGCCGGTTCCGAGCAATCGACCGGCGGTATTGGGCAGGCTGTAACCCGTAATAATTGGGTCGATTTCCCTCTGACTGCCAATGTTGATGTGAGCAAACTGACTCTACGCGTTGGTGGCGCGAGCGAGGCTCAGATGGATGTCCCTTTGGCGGCTAGCCCTGATGTGAGTAAATACCAGCTCAAGACGATCACGCCAAATTCAGCGTTCACGTACGCCGGTCTCAACTGGACGCTGACAACAGTGACATCAGGTCTAAGCGCGAATGGGAAACAAGCCAGTAACGGAAATCGCTACATCGTGGTGACGCTAAAAGCGAATAATCCCACGCAGAATACCTTCTATGTCTTTCCTAATGATTATGCGCGTCTGCAAGCGGGAACGACCACCTCACCTCCGACCGGCAACACCTTTAGTTCTGCTATTGCTGCCGGTACTACAGGTTCCACGGGCACAATTACGTTCCTGATGCCGCAGAGCGCCACGTCATTTACACTGATTATGCTGCCGCGTACCGATACAACGCCACCTGCCACCCAGGTTACAACCACTTTTCAGATCTAGTTCCGGTCAAAAAAAGGAGAGACGCGGGCTGCTCGTGTCTCTCCTTTCCTTTCCTTCTTGTCAAAAAGGTAATAGAGCAGGGCATATTGCAACTCTCTGGTTTCCTGGCACGTATGTTATATAACTTTCTGTAGCAAGTGGAGCAACATATGGATGATCTACAAATGCAATTTGCCGACCCCGAGTGGCAACCTTCACGACAACGCAAAAGTCAGCAAAAGCAGGGGCTAGAGCTCCCGCGGTCTGTATCTGAACCTCCACTTGAACATACTCAGTGGCAGGCAACTCCACAGGAACCACTTCAACCAGCAGAGCGTGATTATGAGGCCGGCTATCGCGCGCAGCAGCAGGAAATACACGATCAATCAGGACAACTCCAAAGCAGCCGTCGAAGTTTCTTGCCGTGGATTATCGGCCTATTGATTGTTGTTGCAGTTTTCGGTGGCTTATTAGGACGAGATGGCATCTTCTTCTTTGAAGTTGACTCGTTTCTCTCATTCATTCTCTTGTTTATCGGTCTTGCCGTATTAGGCGTCATCATCTCTATGGTTGCAGGTGGAAGACGCGCCTCTTTTGTCAATCAAAGGTCGGTCGAAACTCGTACGTTCCCGGTTGGCATGCAGCCGTTACTTGACATAAAAGACACTGTTGGCACCATTCGCGTGCATGCGGGTGATAGTGAGAGCGACGAAATAGTTGTTCAGGCGACTAAACAAAGTAAAGGCTGGGCGGCCGATCCCAACAAACTGCAGGTCTCTTACGCGCAAAAAGACGATGGCAAGACCATCAAGATCAAAGCAGATAGTGGATGGAGTATCTTTGGGAGGATTAGCGTCGACTTCGATATCATTGTTCCTCGTTACACAGACTTGAAGCTGAAGACAGACGCTGGCAAGATTCAGGTCAGTGGCGTCTGTGGCCAGATGTCCCTGGCGAGTGACGCGGGTTCCATTCAGGCGACACAGGTTATGCTCAATGGCCACTCAACACTCAAAACAGATGTCGGTTCAGTCACGCTGGTAGGTTCTATCGATGCAACTGGTACCTACGATTTGAAGACCGATGTAGGCAGTATCAGCGTAACCTTGCCTGGAAATACCTCGTTTCACGTGGACGCTAAAACCGACGTGGGTTCGTTTAACAGCAATTTTCCTGTCACCGGGCAACGGGACGTTCCCGGCAGTAAGGCTCATGCTGATATTGGCAATCCCCCCTACGCCAGGCTGATATTAAAAACGGATGTAGGCTCAATCAACCTCTTTAGAGCCCCATAAGCGACTATGTTATTCCAATAAGAAACTGCCAACAAGCTGTTTGCGTAATGCTGCTTTTTCCTCTTCATCGATCGCGGTAAGCTTGCGGGTTTTAGATCCCTGCCATACTGCCATCGGGCTGGTGGCTGCAGTAGCAAATTCGTCAACCAGCAAGCTCTCAAGGATTGAAGAGGACTTTGCTAGCACTTCTTCTTGTTCTTCATTGAGAGAGTATGGGAGTTGCTCAAATTCATCGGTGCTTGGTACAGGCGTTTCAGGAAGAATCCCTGTCCCTATTGCTGCTTCACTGACGGGCATGATTACAGTTGCCTGTTCAGCGACAATAGTCTTCTGTTGTTCTGGCTCTACCAGCGGATAATCCGCTGCAGTTTCGCCAACAAGCGAGAATCGCTGCCCCTTTATCTCGAGAAAAATACCCCGTCCATCACGCAAACCAGCAAGCTGGCGGCGCAATTGGTAGTTTTCCGCGAGTAGCTCCTCCATGTACCGCTTTTGATTGAGCACTTCTTCCATGAGTTGCTCAAAACTACTTCCAGCCATGTTGTTGTTCCTCCAGAATATGCCCATTCTGACATGTGAGCTGTGCCAGTAGGCGCACTAGAATTACTCTCCTAAATATTTCGTATTTCCCTCTATATAGAGACGTATCAAAGTAACTTAAGTAACAATGGTTGTGCTTGTTTCAACTACTTGTGTAGTCTTTTGTCGTATCTAAAATCGTCTTTGTTACTTATACACACGGCTTTTCTTTTTTAAGCGCTAAGGGTACTGTTACCACGAAATGCCTCTTCTTTATACTTATTCATGCCACACTTCTTCCCCTTTATCTCGAAGCGATAAAAGAGGGGCATCTGAGGTCGTGTAACATCCTGCTTAGAAATAAACTTGTCAGCGCGTCGAAAATGGGGATGAGCGTATTGTTCGCATCGGTTTTTGTGAGATTTCTGTGATTGTTTCGTAAGAAGGGACCATACAGTTGTGTAGAAATTGTGAGGGTAATAAACTATTCTTGGACAAAAGGCTTATTCGTGGCCTGATTCAGTAAGTGATACAATATGATTGGCTATATATTGTCTGTGGTCAATGGTATCACTTGACGACGTGTGAAAAGGAGCTGAAACAATGAATGACCGCATCCGAGAAATTTTAAGTTGGTACACCAGCGAAAATCCCGGCGTTCGCACTAACCTTGCCCGTATGCTCAATCATGGCCGCCTGGCCGGCACAGGGAAAATGGTTATTTTGCCGGTAGACCAGGGCTTTGAGCATGGTCCTGCCCGGAGCTTTGCTCCGAATCCTGCCGGGTATGATCCGCGCTACCACTTTCAACTGGCCATCGAAGCTGGCTGTAATGCTTATGCAGCCCCTCTGGGATCTCTTGAAGCAGCCGTCTCCGACTATTGTGGTGAAGTACCTCTTATCTTGAAATGTAACAATCATGACATATTGAACGACGAAAAAGATCCGCTTTCCGCGATCACCGCTGGTGTAGGTGATGCTCTTCGACTGGGTTGTGCCGCTGTCGGTTTTACGATCTATCCTGGATCCACTGAGCGTACAATCATGTACGAGCAATTGCGCGAGTTGGCCGAGGAAGCCAAAGCAGTCGGTCTCGCTGTCGTGGTCTGGTCATATCCTCGCGGTAGTAGCCTCTCTAAGGAGGGTGAGACCGCCATTGATGTCGTGACCTACGCTGCCCAGATTGCGGCTCAACTGGGCGCGGATGTCATCAAGGTGAAACTGCCGAGCGCCAAAATCGAACTGGCTGAGGCGCAAAAAGTCTATCAGAAATACGAGATTCCCATCTCTACGCTGGCTGAACGTGTGCACCACGTTATCCAGAGTTCTTTCAATGGCCGTCGTATCGTCATCTTCTCTGGTGGCGCTGCTGCCGCCGACGAACAGGTCTTCGGTGAGGTTCGCGCTATCCGCGATGGCGGTGGCTTTGGCTCCATCATAGGCCGAAATTCTTTCCAGCGCAAGAAAGAGGATGCTCTGAAATTCCTCGATACTATTATGGGTATCTACGAGGGCTCTGTACAGTAACTGTCACAATCCTGCTCGTCCATTGTAGGGGCGACCTTCGCGTCGCCCATTCTGGATTTACTATTTTGACCTTGCATATGTAATCTAACCCATTAATGAGCAGAATTAGTTGCGCCGCTACAATAACATCCTTGTGGTGGCGCAACTTAATGCAGCCAGGTAAAGGAGTGTTCCATGACCGCACTGCGCAAACTCACACACGATGATCTCTGGACCTTCAAAGAAATGGGCGCTATTGCCCTTTCCCCCGATGGTACGCGTGTCGCTCTGGTTATTTCTACGCTCGACAAAGCAAAAAACGAGCGGCAGAGCGCAATCTGGCTCCTCCAACTCGACGAACAAGGTCATGCTGAAGGTGAACCGCGTCAATTGACGAGCGGGATCAAAAATGACACAAATCCCGTATGGGCACCCGATAGCAAACACCTGCTCTTCCTTTCTAATCGCGAGGAAGAAAAGAATCAGCTCTGGCTCATTAATACAGAGGGCGGTGAAGCACGAAAATTAACCAGTATGTTGCGTGGCGTGAATGAAGCGGCCTGGTCCCCCGACGGCCACTGGATTGCCTTTACTTCATTGATGGCGCCTTCTGACCAGGACGATGTGCTGGTAGGACAGAAACAGCTTGACGCTGAGGCGCAGAAGAAGCGGGAAGAAGAAGAGCGCCTGCACCCTCGTACCATCAACCGCATCTGGTACCGTCTAGATAGTCGCGGCCTTTTTGATACATTCAGCCAGTTGTTTGTTATGCCGGCTCCTGCCGTTGAGGGGCAGGCCATTGATCCGGCCACGATCCGTCGTTTCACCTCAGGCGATTACGACCATATCCAGCCTCAGTGGACGCCTGACAGCACTGAGATCGGCGTGCTCTGCAATCGCGCCGATGACCGCGACCGTGCCACAGTGATGGATCTCTGGGCGATCAACCGCGAAACAGCCAATGCTCGCTGCATCAGTGATGGTAGCCTGGAAACGCTCTGTTACGCCTGGTCTCCAGACTCCCGTTCGGCGGTACTGGTCGCAGAGCAAGATATGCGCATGGCAGGCTCATCGAATGCCACTCTCTACCTGTTTTCTCGCGATGGTAGCCCCGGTAGCCATGGTAGTCACGGCCAGATATTGACGGCAGATGTGGACAACTCAGCCTTTCCCAGCACATTGAGCGGCTTTGGCTGGCCAACCCCCTACCTCCCTCAATGGAGTCCCGATGGGCAGCGTATCTATTATCTTCTCATGGATCACGGCTGTGTCGATCTTTGCAGCGTTGATGTAGAGCAGAAAAAGACAACAGTCCATGCTAAACATGAATCCATCGCCTACTTCCAGGCTCTTCTGCCCAATGAACGTGGCCTCTTACTCGCGCAATCGCAGTCGCTCCATCCCTGGGAACTCAATCTCTTGCCGCTAGGCGCGACAGAGGGCAATGAGCCAGTACGTCTAACGCACATCTATGACCGCCAACTGGCAGAGTTTGCGTGGAGTGATCTAGAGCGGATTCGCTATCGAGGCGCTAACAATGATGAAATCGATGGCTGGCTCATCCGTCCCATCGGCGCTCGAGAAGGTGTGCGTTATCCCCTCGTCGTCAGTATCCACGGCGGTCCTCAGTGGGCCTTTGGCGTGGGCATGTATCTTACTCACCAGTACCTCGCATCCCAGGGTTTTGCTGTCTTCTTCTGTAATCCACATGGCAGCACTGGTCAGGGACTGGCATTTACGCATGAAGTGGTAGGTGATTGGGGTGGATGGGATTACCAGGATATCATGCTCGGTGTAGATGAATGCATCGCGCGCGGCGTCGCCGACCCCGAACGCCTGCTGGTCACAGGCTATAGCTATGGCGGCTACATGTCTATGTTTATCATCGGCCAGACGAGCCGCTTCAAAGCCGCTGTTCCCATGGCAGGCGTCTCCAATCTGGCTAGTTTTGTCGGAACCTCTGACGTCGGCTTCTGGCAGGCAATACAATCAAAAGGTTATCCCTGGGACCCGGAACGCGAGGCTTATTATCGCGAGCGCTCCCCACTCACCTATGCTCCACAGGTCACCACACCCACGCGCTTCATCCACCCTGAAAACGACCTGCGCTGCCCCATCGAGCAATCGGAGCAGTTCTACATGCGACTGAAGATGATCGGCAAAGTTCCCGTTGAGCTTGTGCGCGTACCCGGCGCCTGGCACGTTGGCGCATCCAAACCCAGCCTCGAATGGACCTTCGATGAGATGATGATGGAGTGGTTCAAGAGGTATGTTGAGATAAGGCCAGGGGATTATGAGGCATAATTGGAAGAATCACACCTGCGTTCTTCAATTCCTTCACGCTCTACACATGCGTAATTACAGTTGCGGAATGTGAGCGAGTAATAGGTGATATATGCCTATTACCATCATTTGCGCACCCGAAGCCGACCTGGTTCAATGATGATAAGAGCGTTAGCCAGGTCCTGCCCGTCTAAAGTGTTCAGGCCGTTCAGCACTTCTTGAATCAGGTCGGCTGTGGTCATTTTGTTTGGGAGCCTTAATATAATAATGCCAAAGTGCGGCGGTGGAAACTGGACAATATTGGCAAAGTCGAGGTCAATAGAAATGATGATCTGTTGATGTATCTGCGCATAAGCATAGACTTCTTCATCAAGGTGACCTTGTAGCCCAGCGCTGTAAACATGTTCAGCAAGATAACCAGCAGTAAGTAAAGCAGACACAAGTGTTCTACTTGTATTCTCATCAACCAGAAAAGAGTAGCTATTTTTGGGTGACATAGATAATTTCTTCTGTCAACCGCTGCGCAGCATAACCCAATGCAGCCCGCACACCCGCAAGATCGAGGTAATATTCATACATCACCTCTTCAATGGTCATACCGCCCGCAAGTTTACCTAATACCAGCGCAACCGGCACCCGCGTCCCCTTAATGACGGGCTTCCCACCAAGAATGTTGGGGTCGGAGATAACCCCTGGATACAATTCAACTGCTTGCATAGCTGCTTTTCTCCTTTAATGACACAGGAGGTAGGAATCTCCCTACCTCCTCTATTATACTACACTATCTCACACTCTTAACCTGCCGGATAACCAGCGTCCCTAGCCCAAAATACACAATCGTCACGGCGAAGAGTGCCGTGTAGCCGATATGGTACGGCAGCGTGTGCATCACCTGTAACAACACGCCGCCAATCGTAATCCCTATCACCTGCGGCAGAATACCCATCGCCGACCAGATACCCATGAACTTTCCTGCCTCGTCCGTCGGCGGCAGCACATCCGTCGTCAGCGCCCAGTCCACGCTCGTATACGCCCCGTAGCCAATTCCAAAAAACGCGCCAGCGATCAACGCGCCATATTGATTCTGGAAAATAATAAACATCAAGCACACCACCGTCATCATAATGCCAGAAAGGTAGACCAGAGGCTTACGGCCCCGGCGATCTGAGATTGAGCCTGCTATAATGGAGGTTGGCAGCGCCAGCAACAGCAGCGCGGGGAGGAACAGCGTGCCAGAAAATTGTTCGCCGGAGAAAGGCGTGTTGAAAAAGATCGTTTTCACTCCCGGGCCGCCCAGGACATCGTCAAAATAATATTGTAAGAAATAGAACACCCCCCAGATACCCATCATCACCAGCAAGCGGGCCAGCAATACCCACGCGAGATCAGGATAGCGGGACGGCTTAAAGAAAAACTTCTTGAGAATTGGGCTGAGCTGGAAAGTGACATGCTCGCTCAGCGGTGTCTCTTTCACCGTTATCACAGTGTAGGCAACAAAAACAATTTGCACCACTGCAATGATGAGGAATATCTGTATGATTTCATTGCGGTAGACGGGCAGCGCATCGTGCTTGTTCACGATCAAACCGGCTACAACTGATCCTATGATTGTGCCTAGCAGCGTAAAGAGGCCGTTAAAGCCAGCCGTTATGCCGCGCTGGTGCTCTGGCACCCTGTCCGCAATAATGGCGCTCCAGGGAGAATTTGCCAGGTTATTGGTGAATTGCAATAAGAGGAATAACACGATAAATGTTAGCAACAGGGCGACCGAAGAAAACCAGCTGGGCGCAAAGGCAAAGAGGACAAGGATTACCACGTTCGCTATTGTGCCAATGATCAAGAATGGACGGCGGCGCCCCATGCGAAACGTTACGTAGTCGGAGATTGCCCCAACCAGCGGATTGACCGCTACTGCCACCAGCGTTCCCCATATCACCACGAGGGCGAGGTTAATATCCTTCTGCGCTGGGTCAAGGAACTTTGCCACCATACTGGGGATCACAATTGCCAGCAGCGCCTGCCAGTGAAAGTTGTTCGCGATCCAGAAAACGTTAATATTGATCTGTTCGAAGATGGATACATGTCGCTCCTTTGCGACAGCAGCGGAACTGACCTCGACTCCACCCGGGTTATCGATAATCTCCATAAAAGGTAACCCTCTCTTGAACGAACCGTCACTGGAAATAGAAAAATCTGCTCCGATGTTCAGCTTGAGCTTATTATAACGGTGAGAGGCTGCTATAGCAAGTAAAATGAAGCATAGAAAAAACGACGCCAGCCCCGCGGTCCGCGGGGCTGGCGTCGTTTTTTCTATGCTATCTTATCTCGTTTGCTTGTTCGTAAATTTCGTGCGAGAAGTCTACTTCCACGCCCTGGCTCTCAAGCCAGCGCTCCGCGTCGATCGCGGCCCGGCACCCGTCGCCGGCAGCCGTTACCGCCTGGCGATAGCGATGATCGGTCACGTCTCCAGAGGCGAAAACGCCTGGAATGTTGGTCATCGTATGCTCAACCGGCACAATATAGCCGGCCCTGTCCATGTCAATCAGGCCCTTGAATAAATCGGTATTTGGCTTATGACCAATGGCCAGGAAAAATCCCTGCACAGGCAGCACGCTCTCTTCACCGGATTTCAAGTTCTTCAGTTTCAGGCCAGTTACCGCGTTCTCACCCAGCACCTCGGTTACATCAGTATCCCAGATGAAGCTGATCTTCGGATTCTTGAAAGCGCGCTCCTGCATGATTTTGCTTGCTCGCAGCGTATCACGCCGGTGAATAACCGTCACGTGGTTGGCATAGCGTGTCAAGAAGGTCGCTTCCTCCATGGCTGTATCTCCGCCGCCAACGACCGCCACGTCCTTATTCTTGAAGAAGAAACCATCACAGGTAGCACAGGCGCTCACACCGCGTCCCTGCAGTTTCTGCTCGCTCGACAAGCCTAGCCATTTCGCGCTGGCCCCGGTCGCAATAATAATAGCTCGCGCCTGGTATTCGCCTGAATCGGTGGTCACCGTAAAGGGTCGTTTGCTGAAATCAATAGCCGTCACATCCTCGGCCAGCATCTCTGTGCCAAAGCGGCGCGCCTGGGCCTCAAACTTCTCCATCATTTCTGGACCAAGGACGCCCTCATCAAAGCCAGGGTAATTTTCCACGTCGCTAGTTAACATCAACTGACCGCCAACCTGGTATCCCTGGAACATCAGCACCTCAAGGTTAGCGCGTGCGGCATAAATCGCAGCAGTATATCCTGCTGGACCCGAGCCAATAATAATAATATCGTATAGTTTAGCCATAGTTGCGGACTCCCTCGCTGCTCCACTTGTTTCTATATGAGTAATAACACCATTGGGAGGGTATTTTATTTCCTTACTCTTCACGCCAGATTGGCCGGGTCAAACACGTCGGCCCGCCCTCAGCTTTGAGCGAAATCTCATTGCCTTTATAAGTAACTACCTCACATCCTGCCTCTTCCAACTTCCTTTGTGTGATTGGATTGCCTTCAAGCATGAGGCACTTTCCAGGAGCAAGGGCCAGCACGTTCGGCCCCATCGTCGCAAACTCTTCTTCGGGCACCTCGATCAATCGGAAGTCGCGCCGTTTCAACTCCTGCCAGAA
>JBGQJX010000123.1:0-10187 GCA_041499255.1 Ktedonobacteraceae bacterium
GGACGTATTATCTTCGAGATTGGCGGCGTTTCTGAAGAGGTCGCCAAAGAAGCTGTACGCCTGGCAAGCCACAAACTGCCGATCGCGTGTCGCTTTATTACACGAGGGGAGGCGGAAAGTGTCGAAGCTTAATGAACGTCGTAAGCAGGTCGCTGAATATACTGCCGGTGAAGCGATGCGTGAACTCAAAGAAATGCGTTTAAAGTTGTTCAACCTTCGCTTGCAGCAACAGCGTGGCGAGGTAAAGAACAATCGCGTTTTCGCGCAAACCCGCAAGGATATTGCACGCTTGCAGCACCGCCTGACACAGTTGGAGGGTGAAGAATGACACAGCAAAGTGTAACTTCCGCGCAACAAAGTACGGCCCACAAAAAGGGTCGCCGCCAACAAAAAGTTGGGCGCGTGGTAAGCAATAAAATGGATAAAACGATAGTAGTCGTCGTGGAGTCTTTAAAAAAGCATCGTATCTATAAACGCACGTATAAGCAGACAAAACGATTTCAAGCGCATGATGAAGAGAATGTTTGTCAGATTGGTGATATCGTACGCATCGAAGAGAGTCGCCCACTGAGCAAGGTGAAGCGTTGGCGTTTGATAGAGATTGTCAAGCCGAGTAGTGGCATTGTGCCCGTTGAAGAAGTGCTGGCTGTGGTCGATCCTGACCTGCTATCTGCAAAATCCGACGAGTCGGAAGAATAAGGAGATATTGGGATGATCCAGCCACAAACACGCTTGAAAGTCGCCGATAATACTGGCGCAAAAGAAATTATGTGTATTCGCGTTCTTAGTGGTTCCGCCAAGCGTTATGCAGAAGTTGGTGACATCATTAAAGCTTCAGTGAAGCAGGCTGCGCCCAATGGCCAGGTGAAAAAGGGCGAAGTCGTGAACGCTGTGATAGTGCGCGTTTCAAAAGAATATGCGCGACCCGATGGTTCGCATATTCGTTTTGATGAGAATGCGGCAGTAATTATTGCCGCCGGTAATAACCCGCGCGGTACGCGTATCTTTGGCCCGGTAGCCCGCGAATTGCGCGAACGAAACTTTATGAAAATCATTTCGCTTGCGCCAGAAGTGCTCTAATGAGGAAATAGATGGCAACAAAACAAAAAGAGAAAAAGCCTCTTCACCTCGCCAAAATGAAAATCAAAAAGGGTGATACCGTCTTGATTATCACTGGTAAGGACAAAGGGAAGCAAGGTACGGTTTCGCGGGCCATGCCACAGGACAATAAGGTTATCGTTGAAGGACTCAATATTGTCAAGAAGCATGTCCGCCCGCAGGGCCAGACACGTCAAGGAGGCGTAATCGAGAAGGCAATGCCGATCCACGTCTCAAACACGATGCTGATTTGCACCGAGTGTGGTGAGCCTACCAGAGTGGCGCTTGATCGCCGCCCAATGGGCAGTGATCAAAAATTACGCCCTGTTCGCGTGTGCAAGAAGTGTCAAAAGGTCATTGAAGACCGGATGAGGAGTAGTTAGACATTATGGCATCAAGGTTGAAAGAGAAATATCAACAAGAGGTCGTGCCAGCCCTGCAGAAGGAGTTTAACTACAAGAATCCAATGCAGGTTCCCGGTGTCCATAAGGTGGTCGTCAATATCGGGTTGGGTGAAGTTATCCAGAACGCCAAGGCGATGGACGCTGCCGTTGGAGACCTGGCCACGATTACCGGGCAACGACCGGTCATCACGCGGGCTAAGCGTTCGGTGGCCGCGTTCAAGCTGCGCGAAGGTATGCAGATTGGCTGCATGGTTACTCTGCGCGGAGACCGCATGTACCATTTCCTCGACAAACTGTTGAATGTAGCACTGCCCCGCTTGCGTGACTTTCAGGGTGTCTCCCCGGAAGCATTCGATGGCCGTGGCAACTATACGCTGGGTTTGCGCGAGCAATTGGTCTTCCCGGAGATTGACTACGATAAGGTCGATAAAGTGCGCGGTATGGAAGTGAGTATTGTCACCACTGCTCGCACTGACGAAGAGGGGCGACGGCTGCTCAAATTGATGGGCATGCCCTTTAAGAAATAACGCTGGAGGGCGAAATGGCAAAAACCTCAATGATTGTGAAGTCGAAGCGCAAGCCTCGTTTTAAGGTGCAGCAGCATAACCGCTGTAACATCTGCGGGCGGCCTCGCGCTTACATTCGCAAATTCGGCCTGTGCCGCATTTGCTTCCGCGAACGAGCGTTGCGCGGTGAGCTACCCGGCGTGACCAAGTCGAGCTGGTAGTCGCGATATGTGATAGGGTGTAGGGATGAAAACGTCAAGTGTAATCAATGATCGCGAGAAGAAACGTTTTCTGCCCTTCGTGATTATGGAGGATTTCCATGAATATGACTGATCCCGTTGCGGATATGCTTACGCGCATCCGTAATGCGGCCGCAGCACGGCATACTCGCGTACTGATACCAGCCTCGAAAATGAAGCTGGCAATTGCGCGTGTGCTGAAAGAAGAAGGCTATATTAAGGATATCGAAATCCTGAAGGATAATCCCCAGGGGACAATCCGTGTGACGCTGCGCTATGTTGATAAGAAGCCGGTATTAACGCAACTCAAGCGCGTCAGTAAACCGGGACTTCGTGTGTATACGAAAAAGGCTACCATCCCTCGCGTCCGCGGTGGGCTGGGAGTGGCCATTCTTTCGACTCCAAAGGGTCTCATGACGGGTCATCGCGCCTATCAGCAAGGCCTGGGAGGCGAAGTCATCTGCTACGTTTGGTAGAAAGGCAGGTCTAGTATGTCTCGTATTGGACGAGCTCCAATTCCCGTGCCGCCAAAAGTGCAGGTGAGCTGGAGCGATAGCAATCTTGTGACCGTCAAAGGTCCTAAGGGCGAGCTATCATATCAGGTCGACCCTGTACTGTCTCTGAAGCTTGAGGATGGAGTTTTGAGCGTAAGCCGCCCATCAGACAGCAAAGAGCACAAGGCGAAGCACGGTCTCTATCGTACTCTGGTCAACAATATGGTGGTTGGAGTAACGAATGGATATACAAAACAGTTAGAAATTCACGGTGTTGGATATCGCGCCGCTAAGATTGGTGAGAACCTGGTCGTCCAGGTAGGCTATTCTCATCCGGTCGAGGTACAGCCCCCACAGGGAATATCCTTTACCATCGATGGAGTTGATCCAGCCACCAAAGCAACAAAAATCAGCGTTAATGGCATTGACAAACAACTGGTGGGTGAGGTTGCCGCGACCATTCGCCGTATTCGTAAACCTGAGCCCTATAAAGGCAAAGGCATTCGCTACACCGGAGAGGCCATTCGCCGTAAAGCTGGCAAAGCTGGTAAAGTCGGCGGCAAAAAGAAGTAGGGGCGCAATTATGACTGTTAACAAACTCATCTGGCGTAGGGGCCGATTTATCGGCCCTATCGCAGCCGTCACCAACCCACCGTAGGGGCCGATTTATCGCGCCCACCGCCGATTTATCGGCCCTCAGTGGCTTTCCCGCTCTCCAGATGAAAAGGTTAAAAAGCATTATTGCGACCAATCAACGCAAAACAAAGGGTAAAAATAGAGACACGTAGTGCCGACCACGTATCTCGGAAAACACCCTGACTCATGCAGATATTGAGAGAACAGAGCATATGATTAAAAAGCATAACGCGAATAAAGCGCGGCTGCGGCGGCACCAGCGAATTCGACACCACTTGGAAGGCTCAACAGAGCGTCCGAGACTGTGCGTGTTCCGCAGTGGCCAACATATCTACGCGCAAGTAATCGATGATACGACTGGTGAAACACTGGCCTCCGCTTCATCGATTGATGAAAGCCTGCGCGACTTTAAACCTGCTCCACTACCAGTCGTCGAGAAATCTGAAGCCGAAGAGCAAGAAATTTCGGTGGAGATGGCTGCTGAAGTGGCCCCCGCGAAAGGAAAAGGAGCCAGAACCGAGAAACCAGCACAGAAAGCGCCAGCTAAAGGTGGACAACCACAGAAGGGTAACGCTGGCAAAGGGGGCAAACCTTTCACTCAGGTCAAGACTTTGCTGCCCGCTGCACAGAAAAGCGTGGCGAAAACTCCTGTCGAGGCGCTGGCTGCCATTGCGCACAATCGGAAAGTAGCGACTGCCCGCGAGGTAGGCAAGCTTGTCGCCCAGCGTGCGAAAGAAAAGGGTGTCAGCCGCGTTGTCTTTGATCGAGGAGGCTACGCGTATCATGGACGAGTGGCTGCACTTGCTGAAGGTGCTCGTGAAGTAGGCCTGGATTTCTAGGGCCGCGAGGAGTAAAATGCCAAAAATAGATGCTACAAAACTAAACCTGGAAGAAACGGTCGTTCAAGTGAGCCGCGTCTCAAAGGTGGTCAAAGGTGGCCGACGCTTTAGCATTCGGGCGCTGGTTGTTGTTGGTGATCACAATGGCTATGTTGGTTGCGGCCTTGGGAAGGCCAGCGAGTATACAGAAGCTATTCGTAAAGGAGTAGAAGACGCCAAGAAAAACCTGATCCAGGTGCCTCTTTCCGGGACAACTATTCCTTTCATGGTAACCACGCGCTTTGGTGCCTCTGAAGTAATGCTCAAGCCTGCTGCGCCTGGAACAGGGGTCATTGCGGGCGGAGCAGTACGTGCTGTTATGGAATCAGCAGGCGTGCGCGATATCTTGACCAAAACATTGGGAAGTACAAATAAAGCGAATACTGTTCATGCCTGCTTAAAAGCACTGCGCGAATTGCGTTCACCTGAAGTAGAAGCATCGCGCCGTGGCAAGACCGTTGCTGAGATACTTGGTAAGAAGCGAGCTGAACAAATTGTCGCTGCCAACGCTTACGCGGCTGAGCAAGCCGCCGCTGCTCGTGCTGCTCGTGAAGAGGAAGCGCGTGAGAGCAGAGCCGCCTCGCCGGGTCGCAGAGGTAGTAGTGATCGTGACCGTCGTGGCGGCGGTGGTGACCAGCGCGGTGGTGACCGTCGTGGTGGTGGCGGCGCTGGCGGCGATCGTCGTGGTGGCGGCGGCGGTGACCGTCGCGGTGGCGCTGGTGACCGCCGTAGATAGCCACCCATAGGAGTAACGTAAAAATGGCAACACTGCGTGTAAAATATATTAAGAGCGCGATTGGCTATCCCAAGGATCAAAAAGCCACCATCCGGGCATTAGGGTTCCGCAAGCTTCAGCAAACAGTTGAACATGAGGACAATCCCGCGTTGCGTGGTATGATCCAGAAGGTGATTCACCTGGTGCAGGTAGAGGAGACTGTCAGTGAAACTGTCTGATTTGCGACCAGCTCCTGGTTCGCACAAGACTGAAAGGCGTGTGGGTCGTGGGCACGGCTCCGGTCGTGGCAAGACCGCCGGACGCGGTACAAAAGGCCAGAAGGCGCGTACAGGTGGTAATATCCATCGAGCCTTCGAAGGTGGCCAGACCCGCCTGGTAAAACGATTACCATTTAGACGTGGTCTCGGGAATAGCAATACGCCTTTCCGCAAAGAATATGCAATCATTAAACTATCTGATCTCGCACAGTTTGATGCCGCGACTCAGGTCACGCCTGAGCAGTTGGTAGAGCAGAAATTAATCACACCTGCCCAGGGCCGAGGTCTGGTCAAAGTACTTGGGAATGGTGAAGTTGATCGTGCTCTGACGGTACGTGCCCACAAGTTTTCCGCCAGCGCGCGCGCGAAAATTGAGGCAGCTGGTGGTACTGTCGAGGTCATTCCAACGAAAGTCTATGAAAAGACTAAGAGGCGTAAGGACCAGGACAAGAATAACCCCTACGTCTTCGTCCCCAGGGCATAAGCCCCCTGGCGCCCTGCTGGACAGGTTGTATCTCATCGTCACTGCGTAAAGGAGGCTTTTATGTGGGAACGACTGCGGAGTATCTGGACGGTTCCCGATCTACGCAATAAGATTCTCTTCACCCTGGGGATGTTACTGGTTTTCCGCATCCTCGCACACGTTACTGTGCCATTGACACCTACTGAGCAACAAAACCTGGTGAAGCTCTTCTCAGGGAGTGGTGATCAAAACCTGGGACAATTGCTCGGTCTGCTGGATGTTTTTTCTGGTGGGTCTTTGCAAACGTTCTCGATTGTCGCGTTGGGCGTATATCCGTATATCACCGCTACGATCGTGATGCAACTTTTGCAGCCCATCATTCCAGCACTGCAAAACCTGTCCGCCCAGGGGGAAGCCGGTCGTCTGCGCTTTAGCCAGATCACCCGCATCATCGCTGTTCCCCTGGCCTTTTTACAGGCTCTGGGGCAGACAGCAATTTTTGTCCGCGCAAACGTTCTTGATCCTAGCACCTTTGGTCTCTTTGGCCCGAATTGGTTGGAGACCCTCTCTATCCTGCTTTCGTTGACCGCTGGTACAATGATTCTGGTCTGGATAGGTGAATTAATCACTGAGAAGGGTATCGGCAATGGTATTTCGTTAATCATCTTTGGCGGTATCGTCAGCCGTTTACCTCAGTTAGTCACACAGGGCTACCAGGCTGCTACCTCTACCACGGGTAGTATCATCAGCATTGCGGTTTTCCTGATCATTGGCTTGTTGACTATCGTCGGCATTGTCTACATTTACCAGGGTCAGCGGCGTGTTCCGGTACAGTATCCCACCAAGCGTATGGTGGGCCGAGGCATGTTGGTTGGTTCTGCTCAAACCACCTATATTCCCATGCAGGTAAACAGCGCAGGGATGATCCCGCTCATCTTCGCGCAGTCTATCCTGATCTTTCCCGCCGTTCTCTCACAATACCTGGTATCAAGTGATGTGAAATGGCTATCGAGCGCGGCCAACTGGATTGGCCTCTATATCGCCAATACCACGCTCTGGTACTACTGGGCGATATTCTTTTTATTGGTGTTTGCTTTTACCTACTTCTATGCATACGTTGTATGGCAACAGCAGAACATTCCAGAGAATCTGCAGAAGCAGGGAGCATTTATTCCGGGCTATCGGCCAGGAGAACCGACCAGTAAATACCTGGCGACAATCCTCAACCGTATCACATTGGCTGGTGCTCTTTTCCTCGGTATAGTGGCAGTGTTGCCGTACTTTGCCAGGGTAGGCGGTAATCAGTTATTGAGCGCAGCTGCATTGCTGATTGTCGTCGGTGTTGTGCTGGATACTGTCAGGCAGCTCGAAGCACAAATGGTCATGCGTAACTATTCGGGTTTTCTATCATAAGTAAGGGTGAATTCATTGCACCCTCGCATCACTTTGAATCGCCAGGGCGCAATGAAGCGTTTTGACGAACTTCCAGCGGAGGAGAGAAAAACGTGAATATTATCCTGATCGGCGCGCAAGGTTCTGGAAAGGGGACGCAGGCAGAGAAGCTGACAAGTTCTCTGGGTGTAAGCCACGTGGCTAGTGGCGATATGTTCCGTAAAGCTTTTGACGAAAAAACGGAGTTGGGGATAAAAGCCAAAGCCTATATTGATCGCGGGGAACTGGTCCCTGACGAGATTACCGTGGCGATGGTTCTCAGCCGCATTAAAGAGCCGGATTGTGCGCAAGGTGTGCTGCTGGATGGATTTCCGCGGACAATCCTACAGGCACAGGCGCTGGATGCAGGATTAAAAGAGACTGGGCAACAAATTGATCTTACGATCTATTTAAACGTTCCAAGAGAAGAACTATTGAAGAGGCTCTCGGGACGTTATATTTGCCGGGCCAACCAGCACGTTTACAATGTCTATGGACACCAACCGAAGGTGGCTGGTGTGTGCGATCTCGATGGAAGTGAACTGTACCAGCGCTCCGATGATAAGGGAGAAGCGGTACAGAAACGCCTCGACATTTTTTTCAATGAGACCATTCAGCTGCTAGACTATTATGGCTCGCAGCAGAAGGTGATCGAAGTGAATGGCAATCAAGATATTGACCAGGTACATATGGCTATCCTGAACCAGGTCAACACTTTTATGAGCAGAAAGCATGAAGGGTAAGGCAGGGACTGGCAGCAACCTTCATGGCGAGAAACGATCATGGCGCCTATCATAAAGTCGAAAGAAGAGCGAGAAAAAATACGCGAGACAGGTCGTATCGTTGCGGAGGTGCTGGCAGAGTTACGCGCTGCCACACATCCGGGTATGACTACCGGGGACCTCGATCGTATTGGGGCGGAGGCGCTAAAGCAGCGAGGAGCTAAATCAAGCTCTTTGGGCTATCATGGTTATCCGAAGTCGCTTTGTACGTCTATAAACGATGAGATAGTTCATGGTATTCCAGGTGAGCGCGTTTTACAAGAAGGCGATATTGTCAGTATCGATCTTGCTGCTTACTACAATGGTTGGCACGCGGATTCAGCCATAACTGTGCCAGTGGGAAAAGTTTCTCCTGAAACCCAACGGCTGCTGAAGGTGACGGAAGATTCCCTCTACCGGGGCATTGCGGCGGCTCGTGCTGGCAATCGTACGCACGATATCAGTCGAGCGATACAACAGTATGTTGAGGCCTCTGGTTTCTCAATAGTGCGCCAGTATGGTGGGCATGGGGTAGGTCGTAGTATGCACGAGGACCCTCAAGTATTGAACTATATTGAGCCAGGGTATCCAGCTTACCTGTTAAAACCAGGCATGGTTATTGCTATAGAGCCAATGGTCAATATGGGAACAAAGGAAACTCGCGTCCTTGCCGACGACTGGACAGTCGTTACGGTCGACGGTAGCTACTCTGCCCATTTTGAGCATACAGTGGCTATCACCGAGGGAGATGCAGAGATATTAACAATGTCCTGAAATCCCTGAGATCCGCTCATAAATCAGGGGTGCAGGGGACAGAGTCCCCTGCCGGGGTGCGGGGTGTCCCCGCCTACTCCCACTCCCCAGGGCGGGCCGCAGGCCCGCCAGAATGATGTATGAGTGGATATCAGGAAATTCCCTCTCGACATACATAAATATATGTGTTATAATTCGTAGTTGGCTGCAGCAGTGTCAACTGCTGCCATTTTATAACTGTAGGCATCATCAAATTAGCAATCGTCAATCAAAAGAAAGCGTGAACCTGTTTTGCACAAGCGTGTCACGGCTGCCGCGCACAATGCATTCCTTGTAGGTTCGAGGTTCGCAAGGGGAAAAGACTGATCCCGCCGATAGAGAAAGGAAACTATGCCAAAGAAGGATGAGATCGAAGTAGAGGGCAAGGTGCTGGAAGCCCTCCCAAATGCCATGTTTAAGGTTGAAATTGACGAGCAACACCAGGTCCTGGCTGTCCTCTCAGGCCGCATTCGAATGAACTTCGTGCGTATTGTGCCGGGCGATAAGGTGAGAGTAGTATTATCACCGTATGATCTAACTCGAGGACGCATAACATGGCGTGTAAGGACGTGAGGTGGTAATTCCTCATACTTCCTTACAGCCCTGCTGACCGCAGGGCTGGATACCGAACAATTCCTTTTTTCATCGGCAACAAATTCGTTCGTAAAGAACAGCATGATATGGACAGCTAAAGAGGAAAGCTTATCTTTTCGTTATCCTCAAGCCGTTGTCCTGGAAGTAACTTTTTCATCTAATCTATGAGGAGGGCAAGCCATGAAAGTGCGTGCCTCAGTGAAACCGCGTTGTGAGCACTGCAAGGTAATTCGTCGCAAACGTATAGTGATGATTATCTGTAGCAAGGATCCAAAACATAAACAGAGACAGGGCTAACATGTAGGGGTGCCCCTTGCGGGCACCCGGTGAACCATCGAGCTAACATGTAGGGGTGCCCCTTGTGGGCACCCGGTGAAAACCATCAGGCGTCCTGGGGACAAACCCCAGATTGCCTCTACATATATTGGAGGGAAACATGGCTAGAATCGCCGGCGTTGACATTCCACGCGATAAGCGCGTGGAGATTTCGCTGACGTACATTTACGGGATCGGCCTCACAACGAGCAAAAAGATCCTGGAGCGAACCCGCATTAACCCGGATACACGGGTGAAAAACCTGACCGAAGAAGAGGTCAACCGCCTGCGCGAAGTGATCGACCGCGAGTTTAAAGTCGAGGGAGATTTACGCCGCGAAGTGGACATGAACATCAAGCGGCTGATTGAAATCGGCTGTTATCGTGGGATGCGGCATCGCCGTAACCTACCGGTGCGCGGTCAGCGTACACGCACGAATGCGCGTACACGACGTGGACCAAAGAGAACTGTAGCAGGCAAGAAAAAAGCCGTAGCTAAGAAGTAGCGCCGGGAGGTATCGCAAGAAGAATGGCAGCAGGAGACAAAAAGAAACCAACGGGCAAACCAAGACGGCGTGAACGAA
>JBGQJX010000124.1:0-10086 GCA_041499255.1 Ktedonobacteraceae bacterium
CGATGTCTATGCTAACGTGCTGGTGAAGGAGACGCCCATATCAGGTACTGGCTTCAGTCCTACCGCCAACGTGACGCTCAGTCGCCTCGAGGGGAATACCCACAATTTCTGGGTGGTCATTGGCGTTGTGGGCGATCAAAACTTTACGCTCACGAATATTGCATCCCGTTCGCTGGTCGCCAGCCCGGTCACGCTTAAGGGAAAAGGCGCGGCGTTTGAAGCCACGATCGGGAAAGCCGTCGTGTTTGATCACCTGTACACTGATATCGGCCATGCCCAGATCATCGGAACTACCTCAGGGATGGGCATATCCGATTACTCAACCAAGGTTGTCTACACCTCCACCTACCGTCAAGGGGTGCAGGAAGGGATAGTCGCGGTCTTTCAAGACAACGGCGGCATGAGTTCGGATATCGCCAATGCCGTGATGATAAAGGTCTTGCTGAAACCGTAACGATTTGAATGCAGACTGATATGAAAAGCTCTTGTATACAATTGGTATACAAGAGCTTTTCAAATCTCTGTGATTCTTTTGTAAATGCGCGTCCCCTTTCTGTGATTGCTCTGAGAGATCATTCGAATATGCTGAAAGAAACGATATATATTGGAGCATATCTATGGAAATGACTACCTCCATGATTGAAGTTCATAACCTCTATCGCACCTTTGGGACGCGCGAAGCGGTAGCTGGTATCAGTTTTTGCGTGCGACGAGGCGAAATCTTCGGTCTCCTGGGTCCCAACGGCGCGGGCAAAACGACCACTATTCGAATGCTCACTGGACAGATCAACCCAGGCAAAGGCAGCGCCTCTGTCGCTGGCTATGACGTGGTCAAGCAACGCACGCCTTTGAAAAAACATATTGGCGTCGTCTTTGAAGACCAGAACCTCTATGAGCGCCTTTCCGCGCAGCTGAATCTTGAGTTTTGCTGCTGGCTGTATGGGCTTCCGAAGAGCAGAGTCGATGCAGTACTTGACATGGTGGACCTGCATGAGCGAGCCAAAGACCCGGTACGCACCTTTTCCAATGGCATGAAGCAGCGTATCATGGTGGCCCGTGCCCTGTTGCATCAACCACAGGTGCTCTTTCTCGATGAACCGACCCGTGGTCTTGATCCCATTGCGGCGCGCGAATTACGCCAGACCATTGCCAGGCTTAGCGATGAAGGCATAACCATTCTGCTGACCACGCATTTGATGGAAGAGGCCGATCATCTCTGCCAGCGTGTAGTCTTTCTGGTAAAAGGGCATATCGTGGCTAACGATACGCCGCTCAACCTGAAGCTGGCTCATGGAGAGCGTAAGATGGTTGTGACCCTGGCGCAATGCCCGTCCTCTCAGGGGGAATCTTCTCCTTTCACAGAACGAACCCTGGCCATGGATGCTCCTGCTGACCAGGCCCAGCTCGCGCAGTGGATGAACCAGGGGATAGTAAGGGCCATTCACTCCTGTGAAGCCTCGTTGGAAGATGTCTTTATGAGTGTCGCCGGTGTGCGCCTGACATGAGGAGGATTCGTGATGCATCTACGCACAACACTTGCCATCGCCCGCAAAGATGCGCTCGATGCTTTCATCAATAAATCGACGATGATCATGCTCTTGACGCCGATCTTGATTGCTATCTTGTTTGCCGTGATAAGCGGGCTGATTGGGAGTAAGCCCCCTAAACTGTTGATCTACAACCCAGGGAATTCTCATGTCAGCCAGGTAGTGAGCAGTGTGATTCCTCGTTCCCAGGTCGTTCTTGCCAGTTCAGCAGGTGAGGTTATATCCGCATTCGCACAAGGGAACGCGTCATATGCTATGGGCCTGGTCATCCCACCTGGCTTTGACGCCAGTTTAAGCCAGGAGAAGTATCCACAGTTGACGCTCTACTTCAATGGCAGCGAGATGAACGAGGTACAGCGCCAACTTGTAGTACGCACACTCACTGATTATGCAAACAGTGTGTCACATCCACAACCACTGGTGAATATCGCCACCACGACAATCAATGCTGCCACCTCCAACTTCAACCTTGATCTGAGTACGTTCTATGTGGCCATGGCGCTGCTCACTTCGATTAGTGTGGGCATCTCGCTTGTCTCCACGCTGCTAGTGGAAGAGAAGGAGAAGAAGACGCTGCACATGCTGCTGGTCTCTCCAGCTTCCCTCACCGATGTCGTGATGGGCAAATTGCTGGTGGGACTGGGTTACCAGCTCATTTTGTCGGGTGTAGTGATGTTCATGCTGAACGGCTTTGTCGGGAACCTCCCTCTTGTATTCCTGTTCGTGCTACTTATTACCTGCTTTGGCCTCGCTTTAAGCCTGCTTGCCGGGGCCGTCTTCCGCACGACAAGCGGTGTCGGAGGGTTTCTCGGTATCGTGAGTTTGCTTTTTGTGATCCCTCCCGTCTTCGTTGGTCCGTTAGGTACGCTTCTCGGGAATCGCCTGCTGCTACAGGGATTGCATTTCCTGCCTACCTATTACATGGCAGAGGGATTGCTGAACGCCTTGCAGAACCAGGGCACGCCAGTTAATATGCTCCTGGATCTGGGGGTAACGGTCGGCTGCACACTGGTATGTCTAGTAGCCGCCGTCTGGCTACTCTATCGCCAGGCAGCAGTAAAAGCCACCATTTGAAGTGCATCAAGAAGAATAACCAAGCTCATGGAAACAGCTTTCGTTCAGAAAGACGGAAGTTATAGAGACGAGCAAAACCTTACTGAGGCGCGGCGAGGTTTCGCGACAGGTCGCTCACTATTACTTATTGTGAGAAATGGGTTGCCCGTAGCGGCGCTACGGGCAACCCATTTCTCACTTGAGGTGAGGTAAAAATAAATTTACATCTCCACTGCTACAGAATCTGGCTCAGATTCCGCGGGCTGCTCCTCCTTTATCTTCTCCTCTTCCTCATTCGCGTTCGCTGCCGGAAGGGGGGTGGCGGCTACTACAGGCAAGTTGCTTTCGATGACAAGACCGTTGTCCATATAGACGTGATAGGGGAACATGGCAGGATCGAAGGCACTGCTATGGGAGACGAAGAGGACCTGTTCAAAGTGCTGACCGAGAATTTCGCCTGTGACGACGTTGACCAGGGCCTGCGTGCGCCGGCGGTCAAAGGAACTGAGCGGCTCATCCAGGAGGACGAAGCCGGGCGCGGCTCCCAATTCACGTGGGAGGGCGGCAATAGCAAAGGCCAGGCGCAATGCCAGCGACAACTGGTCGGCAGCGCCACCGGAGAGGGCCGACTTGGGGACATATTCAGCGGCGGCAGTATCCCACACGCGGAGTTGGAAAGGGCCGCCGCTGGCGGTTCCCTCTTGCTCTTCCGCCCTCAAGCGAATGTCGTGATAGCGCCCGCTGGTCAGCAAGGGCAGAATTTGCTGCATATAGTACTCGGTGCGCGGCAGCATCTTGCGCATCAAGCGTTCAGAAGTGGCTTTCAGTAACTGGCTGCCACGTTTCCTGGTCTGGTAGTTGCGTTCCTGCTGCTCCATGCTTGCCCTTGCCTGCTCAAGGTCAAGCTTCGTACCACCCGTCTGCAACTGCGTACTGAGCGCCAATTCTTGATGCTCTAGCTCTTCCAGTTCTTTTCCGGCAGTTGCCTGCTCCTCCTGCAGGCGGTCGCGGTCCAGGGTGGTATATTCACCGACAATGGGCCAGATGGAGACGATATCGGTAAATTTGTAGCCTTTCGTGGGTGGCCGGTTGCGCTGCACGAGCATGATAGTAATGCGTTCGCGGGCTTCTTCAATCTGCTGGCGACAGAGTTCAATTTTTGCCCGGGAAGCATTTTCTTGTTGTTGTATCTTCTCCAGCTCCAGCAAAATGCCTTTCTCATTGGCGTCTATGATCTCTTGCTGGCAGCGCTGGCGCAGCGCTGCCAACGTCTCAGCGAAAGGATTGGGGGGAACAATCCAGCTCCCGAGGGTGGCGCTGTACTTAGCGAGCCGGTTGTAATGGTCGGCGAGCATGTCCTGGCGGTCTTTCAGGACAGCAAGATAGTTGTCGTGGCGGCTTTGTAGCTCAACGCGATTTCCTAGCGCAATATGTAAAGCCTCGAGTTGTTTGCGCGAGACGGTTTCCGCGTTGTTGATGGCGGCCTGCCCAAAAGAGACATCCAGTTGTTTGACACGCTGGCGCAGTGAGTCCTGCAAACTTTGTAAAGCGCTGCGCAGCGTAAGCTGTTGTTCACGTGCGCGTTCGACCTGCTCTCTTATATTGTAAGCCACCCCCGCAACGACGCTATCGCGTCTAGACTGCGTCTCAGCCGGGGTGTAAGGAAGGGCATTTTTCCCCTGGTAGCGCTCGCCTCGCTCTGTAAGCACATGCTTACGCGCCAGGAGAATATCGAGAGCTTCTTGCTGCACCTGAAGTTGTGCCGAAAGATCGGCGATAAGGTCAAACTTACTATCAAGAGAGGCAATCTCTCGTTCAGTCGTCTTGATAGTCTCCACGATAGCCATTTCCAGGTCGTCTACCGATGAAGAAGGTTCTACGACTGCCGCGTCGAAACTGGGAATAGGCAAACCTTCCTGGCCGGCCAGCGTCGCCAGCTCATGCTGCTTATCCTGAATAGCGATGCGATCAGTGCGCAATTGGGCATCTATATCATCCCAGCCCTCGTCTTTACGCTGGTTTTCCAGGCGTTGACGCTCACTGCGCGGCGCGGCTACTCCTTCCGAAGCGATATTGACCTTTTCCTGCAATGCTTTGACAGCATCGCGCTTCTCGCTCAGGCGCTGTTGAATATCGGCGCTGTTCTCAGCGTTCTGCTGTAACTGTTGTAGGAGATGCTGAGCTTCTTCGCGCGTACGCGGCACCGCACCGCCAAGCGAGCGAATTTCTTGCTCTACCTTTGCCAGGGCATCGCTAATGCCACTTGTACGCATGACTGCTTCGCGCGCGGCAACCATTATGCCAACCTGATTAGTAGCATCTTGCATTTGTTTACTGGCTATTTGTTCCTCGTTGTGTACCCTGTTGTAGCTGTACAGGCTATACGCGGCGCCACCGAACAGCGCGAGCGCAAGCAATCCGAGGGCAGCAGCCCCGATGGCCTGTTGAGCAAAGATAAAGAGAGCCACAATCCCCAGAACTATACTAAGCGCTGCGCCACCGATAGAGAAGATCAACCACCGGTTGGCGGCGCGGCGGGTCTCTAAGGCGGTATTGGTCAGGCGCTCCTGCTGCTGGTGAGCAGCCATAACTTGTTGCTCTGCCTCCGCCAGGACGCGGGATTGGTCTTTTAAGCGCTGCCAATCCACAAGGTGACGACGAATGTTGATCTGTCGCCACTGCTTTTCCAGCGCGTCAGCTTCTTGCTGAGCTTGAAAGACTTCGGTCTTGAACCCCAGCAGTTCGTGTTCCTTCTCCTCAATATCTTTGCGCACCTTCGCAAGCCGCACAACGTTATCTTCCGCCAATCCCTGCCGCATAACACGCTGGGTATACTTTTCCTCGGCCTGGTGAAGAGCCGTCAGTCGCTCACCGAGACCGCGCAAACGTCCCAGGCGAGCTTCTAAGGAGGGACGCCCAACACGCCGCCGCTCCTCATATTCATTGAGAGACTGCCGTGTCTGCTCCATCTGCGCATTGAGATTGTTGATTTGTGCGTCCAGCTCGTCGTTATCTTTTTGCCAATCCTGGTAGTTCTTGAACTCTTTCTCCAGCTCCTTGATGGAGCTTACAGCAACGAGCAGATCATTTGACATACGCTCTAAGGTACCAAATGAACGTGTGAGATCGACCAGTTCCTTGACGCGCTTCTCCAATGCCGGCAATTCTTCATGCTCGCGTCGATCAAGTTCCACAATCTCTCGTTCAAGCTCAGGAAGTTCACGCCGGGCTTCGGCCATAGCGTCATATGCCTCTATAATCTCGCCAAGGGTTGAATCCGCCTTTTTCAGTTGCTGTATGCGGTTCTGGCGGTGCTTGAGTTCAGAACGTCTCTCGCGCAACTGTTCAAGGGAAAGTTCTTGCTCCGCAATATCTGAGTCTTGCTGACTGGCCTCCGCGAGATCTTCAGATACAGTTACAGCATCGAGCGCTGCCTCAAGTTCGCCCAGTTGCTGGCTTAATTCAGGAATACGCGCCTGCACCTCGGCCAGTTTGAGACGTTCAGAGCTTTCGTTAAGCATCTGTTCATCATCGGGCGTCAATTTGAACAGTTCCGTCAAACGCATCAGCTTTTCAAGCCCCAACAGCTTGCGTAATGTTGCTTCCCGTTCAATGCCCGGCAGAGTTTCCAGGCGTTCCAGGCTTTTCTGTTCGATAAAGCAGGAGTTACGCAGGGTATCACCATCCATACGACCCAATTCGGCAATGATGCGCTCGTTAGCGGAACTCAGGTGGGTAATCAGTTCTTCTTCAGGCATACCCAGTTTACGCACGTGTAAAGTGACCTGTTGTCCTTTCCCTCGCTCAATAACACGGTTGATGACCAGCTCTGTGGCGCCGATCGAAACCGAGAGGGTGACATTGGCCTGTGAGGAACCATAAAGCACCAGGTCATCGATGGAACTTCTACCGTGATCCGTTGTGCCAGTGGCCATAGGTGTGCCATAGAGGGCAAAATAGATACTTTCCAGGAGGGCTGATTTACCAGCTTCATTGGGGCCCTGGACGAGAATACTACCGCGCTGTGGGAAGTGCAGGTTGATCTCCCGCAGGAGCCTGAAATGTTCAACTGTTAAATGTTTGAGTATAATCATACTTACCGCCTTTTTACCTCGTCCATGGCCGCCAGGAGATCTTCTTTGGTTGCGCCCAAAGTCTTTTTCTCCTGTTCATCTTGTGCGGCAGCGATCCATTCATCTGCCAGAGCTATGAGTTCTTCGCGTGGAGAGAAACGCTCACCTGTCTCGGCAGATATAGCTTCTAGCTCAGGCAAGATTTCCAGGCCGCTATCATCGATAGCCAGGGCAAAACAGTGTTCCTCGCCATAGCGCCGTATCTGAATCAGGTCTAATTGGTGGTACTGACCACGTGTGAGGGTACCTGCAAGTCGAAGCTGTACCATTGTCTCCTCGCTGCATAACGGCTGGAGCCGTTCGATAATGGTATCTGTGGGAGTGGTATCGGTTGTGTTGCTGTCGTCCGTCCAGAGTTCACCAGTCTGTATTAACAGCCTCTGAAGCTTGAGTGAATCGACTGCTATATGTTTGCACCAGCGGATGCCGTCAGCAGCCAGTCCCAGGAAAACGAAACCAGGCTCCTGCTCAGGAGTGCTAAAGTCAATACGCTGGGTAGCTCCGGCAACGATGACCTGGCAACGGCCAATGCGCAAATGCTGGTAACTATGGTGGTAGCCAGCCAGAATATAACGAAACACTGATTGATTCTCGATACTGCTGCGACTGACCTGGGCACGACTGTCTAACAGAGACGTACCTACTGTTAAACCTTCGATAGGCGCGTGTAACAGGAGGAGCGAGATGGCGGCGCGCTCGATCTGACCATGCTCTTTCACGCGCGTTAAGGGGTTGCCCTCCTGTCCCGCCAGCACGCCGAGGCCACAGATGCCGACCTGCAAATCACGAATTTTGACTATTTCCGGTTCAAGCTCAGCCGGGTTGGGAGGGAAATAATGCAATACCCCTAAATGCGCATAACTGGCCTGTGGAGCTTGAGCGGCTTCACCTAGCAAAGAATGTGTTTCAGGCGGAGTGTCATGAACGCCGCCGAGAGCGAAGACGCGCACACCTGCTTGCCTCAGTTGTGCCAGGCGCGCAGATACAAAACTGCGATCTCGTTCATCTGGCGAGGCAGAATCAAAGAGATCACCTGCTTGCATAAAAAAATCAACACCCTGACCGACGGCAAAATCCGTGGCTTGCTGAAAGGCGCGGCGCAGCCGTTGCTGTTGTTCTTCACGCTTACGTGGGTGCTGGCCGAAGGCCGTGTAGCCAAGATGATTATCAGCGGTCAATACAAGAGTGATAGTACCAGCGGAACGTTTTGGCTGATCGGAGGACCTGGCCTGTTTAGGGCTACCCCCCACCTTATTCTCTGTCATACAGCAATGCGGCGCGAGATCATTACCGGGACAAGCTTAAACATGGCTGGCCCCAGAATGAAGCAAAGGTAAACAGTGCCGCCCCTCCTTCTATTGAAATTACCCAGGCGATGGTATTTTGTATCAAATCGAGTCTATCACAAACTCTGGCGATTACAAACTATCCGGTAGAGAAAAAGGACTATTTGGGGAATAGCAAGGCGAGAAAACGGACAGAATACCCAAAAGTACCGACAAGTCCGGAAGCATGGACAGCCCGCATTTTACCCCTTAATATATTACAGGCTTTTGCGTCTATATAGCATGATAGCCTGAAACCTTTAACCTGTAGGTCGCGTTTACTTTAGTAGAGTGCCTGGTAGAGTGCTTGCTTTGCGAGCGCACTCTACCGCGGGGCAGACGGACTAAGCTCCGGCAGAGTCAAGTTCAGAGAGGGAGGAGGAAGATTGGTGGCTACAACCCAGTTTCATAGAGAACGAGAGTCACGTGAAGTACTGCTTTCATTTGTAAAGAGTATCCAGGAACGGGACATCGTCACATACGAGCATTCACGAAGAGTGGCAACCTATGTGAATCGCCTGGCTCGCTATCTTGGTTGGAGCCGGCGGGAGGCATATGACCTGGTTCTGGCCGCATTGGTACACGACCTGGGTAAAACATGGATTGCCAACGATATCCTGAATAAATCAGCAGCCCTATCCGAAGATGAACGCCGCACCATGGAGCGTCACCCGGTAATAGGGGCACGTATTCTGATAGGCTGCGATGTGCATCCTTTTTACGTCGAGACGGTGCTGCATCACCACGAGTCATGGGATGGTCAAGGCTATCCTACAGGCCTGCGCGGAGAAGAGATTCCTTTAAGCGCACGCATCTTGACTGTGGCGGATGTCTACGACGCCCTCACTTCACAACGTTCGTACAAAGCGGCAGTCACAGACGATGCCGCGCGCGAGCACCTGATCAAGAGGGCAGGTAGCAATTTTGATCCAATGGTTGTACAGGCCTTTCTGCACCTTCTAGACACCCATCCGGATTTCAGGCTGCCACAGCGCGTCTGCGCTCTCCCCACGCATACACCCTCCATACCGCATTCTCCCTTTCTGGCAAGCATTTAGGGCCTAAATGCTGGAGGTCAGAGATAATGTTGCCATTAACTGTCCCTGCAGGTAGGCGGTCAGGGTTCCCGCCTCTCCGATGACAGGATCGATTTGTCCATCGCCATTCACATCTACTCCATGATAGGCCTCGTCTGCCAGTGTCGTGATCTCCTGAAGAGATGATAGGTCGGAGGGATGCTCCTGAAGAAGCAGCACATCTTGCTCAATCGTTGTCAACCACCTGGTGACATTCGTGAGGGCCGCATCCATCAGAGCTGCATGCTCATGAGCATATTCCAGGGCGGTGGCTATCTGATCCAGATAGCGGCCAATAGTGAACGTATTCAGCGTCCGTTGTCGGGTGTGTGGACATTTCTACCCACGGTCCCGTTCCTGCTTCATCGAGTAGAGTTTCACTGATTGTCTCCAATCAGCCAGCGCTCAGGCTCTCCACAGGCTTTTTAAGTCCGGTGCAACTCACCGTAGACTGCAAGATACTCATCTGCTACCTGAGCTAAATTTTTCGATGCATTTTGGTCCCGATCTTGCGGGACCTGGAACAAGGGGCAAGCGGGATTTTGACAGAGGAAGATCCGATCAGAGAGCGTCATCTCCTCCCACTTCCAGCCACAGCAATGACAGGTCTTACTCGATGGAAAGAAGCGATCAGCGAACAGGAGCATTTCCCCATTCCACAGGCTTTTGTACTCGATTTGCTGGCGAAACTCCCCCATGCCGACATCGCTGACTGCAGGTGCAAGCTTGCGATTCCGCTTCATTCCTTCTACGTTCAAATCTTCGAGCACTATCACCTGGGGGCGGAGTGGAGCATTGATCTCTGTGGTCTGGTGGATCAGCTTCTTGATCTTTTTCTGCTCGGCCTTGGTTTTCGGTCTGGGCAGAAGAGAGGCAAGATGGGTCTTGAGACGGATGCGTTCACTCTGGGAGAGTGGGGCATGAACAAGCGAACTGGTTGCCTGATGGAGAG
>JBGQJX010000125.1:0-9952 GCA_041499255.1 Ktedonobacteraceae bacterium
CAGGGCATGAGTTTCGCCTGCGGCAAGAGCCTGTCCGCGCAGATTGTTGCCGTAGTCAAAAACGACTGCCCCCATCTTTTGCAAATCAAGCATCGCGCGTACATGGATGACCATTGAGGTCATCGATCGTTGAATATAAGCCTGCGGATCATGCTGGCGCAATTCGCCCGCTTCTTCTAGCGAGAGACCGGCAGGAATATAGCCGTTGAGCGCATCGTGAGCCGAGGTCTGGTCGGTCACCATGTCTGGTACAATGCCACGCCGCACCAGCTCTGGATATACCTCGGCGGCATTGCCGATGAGCCCGATAGAGAGGGGTTGACCTTGATTGACGGCCTCTCGTACTTGATGTAACGCCTCATCGAGCGTACTGGCCACCTCGTCGCAATAACCTGTTTCTAAGCGACGCTGTATGTGGTATGGATCAACCTCGACCGCCAGGCAGACCCCCTCGTTCATTGTAATTGCCAGCGGCTGAGCGCCGCCCATGCCGCCTAATCCTGCGGTGAGGATGAATCTGCTTTTAAGCGAACCGCCAAAGTGCTTGCGAGCGGCCTCCGCGAAGGTTTCATACGTTCCCTGCACAATGCCTTGCGAACCGATATAGATCCATGATCCGGCGGTCATTTGTCCGTACATCGTCAGGCCAAGTGCCTCCAACCGTCGAAACTCGTCCCAGTTACCCCAATGTGGCACCAGGTTTGAGTTGGCAATCAGCACGCGAGGCGCGTCACTGTGGGTCCGAAATATGCCGACAGGTTTGCCTGATTGTACCAGGAGCGTCTCGTCATTTTCCAACTGTCGCAGCGAGTGCACTATAGCATCGAAGGCGGCCCAGGAACGTGCTGCGCGTCCTGAACCCCCATACACGACCAGGTCATTGGGCCGTTCGGCAACATCGGGATCCAGGTTATTCATAATCATACGTAAGGCGGCCTCCTGCTGCCAACCCTTACATGAAAGTGCTGTTCCTCGCGGTGCGCGGACGGTGCGCGGCCCATGCCCCTGCGGCGTCTTTGCGGAAGGGGTATTCTCTGTATCGGGCATAGTAAAATGGCTCCTTTCATATTGAGCGGTTACAAGCGATGCATATTATCAACTTCACCTGAGTATATCTCATACCGCTTGTTGATGGGAAATGCTATACATGAGCATCTCATATCTCTCGACAAGAGTTACCAGCGTGTAGCTATTATGCATAAGTATTTCTCAATTTAGCGTGAGTTTCGCTCATTGAAAAAATGTTGCTACAAGCCTATGCTCACCGTCATTACTATCATACAGCACAAAATATATTGTGCAGTTTAAATTATTCTCGAGGCATTATTATGGATCTACAATCATTAGTGAGAGGCATTGAAGCCTACACGCAACAACATGTATCACGGTATATCGACGAACTACGTGACTTGTGCTCGATTGACTCGTATAGCTATTACAAACCAGGGTTGGACGAGATGGCTCTCTGGTTGGCAATGCGCATGCGTAACATGGGCATCGATGCCACTATTATCGAACATGAGCAATGGGGCAATGATTTCGTGAGCGTAGTACATGGAGAAGGTAAAGGGAATGTCCTTCTGGTGGGGCATACAGATACCGTTTATCCTGTTGGTATAGCTACCGAGCGCCCCGTGCAGCAAGAAGAGGATATGTTGTATGGCCCCGGTGTCAGCGACATGAAGGGCTGTATCCTCTCCGCTATCTACGCGATTGAGGCTATGCTGGCTGCCGGGCATCGGCCTTTTAAGGAGCTTCGCCTTCTCTGTGTCTCTGACGAGGAAATTACCACCCGTCATTGCTTAAAACTCATCGAGCACGCTTCCCGGAATTGTCATGGCGCGCTCATTTTAGAAGCCGCGCGTGATAATGGGGATATTGTCAGTGCGCGCAAGGGGAATGCCAGGTACACGCTTACCGCGCGCGGTCGCTCTGCTCATGCCGGTGTCGAGCCAGAAAAGGGGCGTAATGCCATAGTAGAGTTGGCCCATCAAGTCCTCCAGTTTCAAGCACTCAACGGTTGGCGCGAAGGAGTGACCATTACTCCTGGCGTTTTCAATGGCGGCACTTTGGCAAATGTAGTCCCTGATCTTGCGCAGGTTCAATTTGATATTCGCTACCTGCACTCTCAGGACAGAATTGATACAGAGGCGCAATGGCGGGAAATCATGCAACAGCATCTCGTACCAGGGGTGGAATTGACGTTGGAAGTTGAAGCAGATTTTAAGCCGCCAATGGTCGCTACACCAGAAAGTCTCAAACTGGTGCATGCAGCCCAGGAAATCGCAGGAATAGTGGGATTTAGCATCAATCACGTGCTGACCGGAGGCTCTTCTGATGGAAGTTATACCTCCGGCCATGGCGTACCGACAATTGACGGACTCGGACCTATCGGTGGTCTTGACCATAGTCCCAATGAGTATCTCGTTGTAAGCAGCGTTGCTCCTCGTGCTGCTCTCCTGGGAGGTCTGATAGCCTCGATAGGCATGCAAACCATTGCCTCATAGCCGCGCCTGGCGGTACGCAGTGTTTTGTGCTGGCGCGGATTTGGCAGACTGCATTTGCCAAATTCGCGCCAGCACAAGAAAATCATCGTCTTGTCCCTCTTCAGGCGATTATGATATAATCTGTGAAGAAATCATAAGGTTGGATGCCCAGAAAAGGATTATTATTTATATGTTTGATCCCGATAGCGAATTAGGAGCGCGATACCAATCAGTCATGACCAATCCTGACTGGTATCAGACGAATATTCCTTGCCAGGTAGGCTGTCCAGCTCATACCGACGTTTCGACCTATATTGGTCTAATTTCTCAGGCCCGTTTCGACGAGGCGTATCTCCTGAACCGCAATGCCAACGTGGTGCCTGGCGTCCTCGGGCGGACCTGTGCTCGTCCCTGCGAGCCTGTCTGTCGCCGTAACAAAATCGACGGTAAACCTATCGCTATTTGCTGGTTGAAGCGAGCTGCCGCTGACCACCGCGAGTATCAACATCATGCGCCGCGACCCCCTCTCACGAAGGACAAAAGTATTGGCATAGTTGGCGCCGGTTCCGCTGGCCTGGCTGCCGCGCGTGACTTGCGCGAGATGGGCTACCCCGTCACCCTTTATGATGAATATCCCACCGCTGGTGGTGTGATGGTGAATGGTATTCCCGTCTGGCGTTTGCCACGCACTGTCACGCGTGAAGAATGTGATGAATACATGGCGGACCTTGGCGTTGAGGTTCAATACAATACCAGGGTCGGGCGTGATATACAGGTCACAGACCTGCTTAAGCAGTATGATGCCGTGTATCTTGCTGCAGGCTGCTATATCTCAAATCCTTTGACGGGTCCTGATAACAAAGTGATCCCTGGCGCGAACCTCAAGGGTGTTGAAGATGGTATCAAATTGCTGGCCAAGACGAATTACGGCGAGCCAGCCTACATCGGCAAACGGGTGATTGTGTTGGGCGGCGGCTTCACTGCCATGGACTGCTGCCGTACTTCAATTCGCTTTGGCGCCGAGAAGGTGTATGTACTGTACCGCCGTTCTCGCGAAGAGATGCCTTCCGACGAATACGAAGTTGATGAAGCCATGTTCGAACATGTCGAGTTTCAATACCTTGTTACCCAGGTTGAGGTATTGAGCAACGATGGTGAGCATGTGAGTGGACTCAAGCTTATTCGCAACAAGTTAGGTGATCCCGATTCCAGCGGTCGGCGTCGCCCAATCCCTATTCCAGGCAGTGAATTTGTCGTTGAGGCAGATACCATTATACCGGCCTTCGGACAGTCGAGCGATGGTGCCTGGGTTCCATCCAAAGAGATGAATCTCGATGTTAATAGATGGGGTATCCCCCTGGTAGACCGGGAGACCTGGATGACGAACTATCCTGGCCTCTTCGCAGGCGGCGATTATACTGAAGGATCGCGCAACCTCATCTCAGCTATCGGTGATGGACGTGATGCTGCCATTGCGATCAACCGCTATCTCGGCGGAGTAGACAAACCCGCTGAAGTTGCCGAAGAAATAGAGCTGCCAGATTACCGGCGTGGTATGGTTGATGACTATGAGTCCATTGCCCATCAAAATATTCCCGGCTTGCCATTAAAGGATCGCTATAGTAATACACGCGAGACAGAGACCGGCTATACTCCCGCGCAAGCTGTTGAGCAGGCGCGCCGTTGCCTCCAATGCCAGTTGAATATCATGATTGACCCGTCGATCTGTATTCTCTGTTCTGGCTGTGTAGACATCTGTCCTTACGACTGCATCAGCATGGAAGGCCTCTCGCGCGTGGTCAAAGGTGATCCAATGCACCTGGGCACGGAGGGTTGGAGAGGTGGCGCTGATATGATCATTGACGAGGAGAAATGTATCCGCTGCGGCCTTTGCATCGTACGCTGCCCCACTGATGCCATCTCAATGGTGCAGTTCGAAGTGTCCAGTCCCAATGACCGCTGGTCCGTTTCTAAAATCCCCATGCTTAACATCCGCTAATAAGTAGGGGCGCAATAATGCGAATGAGCAAATGAACGTGGTCTGTACAGATTACCCCCATCGCCGCCACACGATGGGGGTAATCTGTACAAACGAGCCGTAGGGGCCGATTTATCGCGCCCACCGCCGATTTATCGGCCCCGTGAAATCCCCCACCTCCCCTCATCAATCTGTTCAATTTCATTCAGGAGCCGACTACCGCGGTCATTCGCCTTGTGCTTTCTGTCGCATAAATTCCAGCACAACACGGTCAACCCGTGCATCTTCAAACCAGCGTTCTTCCAGGTTTTCACGCCCGCTAAACTTGCGGAAGGCGTCACGTGTCACATCATCGTAAGAACCGTTGATTGCGCCCTGATAATCCCCTGTGGCTGTCAATAACTCTTGCAGTTTTCGCGCCAAATTCATGTCAATGACAAGTATGTCGGCAGGCTCGGGTGGGAAGAGATAGAGTTTGTGTAATTGCAGAATGCGCTTCAATTCGTCAATCGGCCTTGGATGATCATCGACGCGCAGATCAATAAAGCGGTCATTGAAGCCGCCATAACCGCCTCCCTGCCGCACAACGAGCAAAGCTGCCGACTGTTGCCCCCGGCTGTCTCCTCCGGCTGCCTGTCCCGCCGCGAGTGCCGCCATCAGCCGGTCGCAGAGCTGACCAGGGGTCTCTTCGAATGTGCGCGCCATAGCCAGTACCGTCTCTTCACCGGCAAGAATGTTTCCCTGGCATGTGTAGTGCTTTCCTACGCGCCCTCCTGCCCAGGGATAGCACTCATCTCCTGTAAAGCTTGCCGGTTCTCCTTCTATCCCGACGATACCCACTTGGCGACTCGCTCGATCCTCGTCTTCGCTGGTAAGTCGTGCTAATACCTCCGTTGCAGTAAGACCGCTTGCCAACAACTCTAGCCCTTGAGGACCATAGCTTGTATTTGCCCAGGATTGTGTGGCGATTGCTCCCACAACAGCCTTTGCCCAGGGAACAACGGCGCCGACCGCTAAAAACTTCGATTGAACAGCGATGCCAAACTCACCTGTTTGGGCGTCGCGGGCCACAATAGAGAATGTCATAATCCATTTCCTCCTCAACATCATTAAGTGACATTATAGCACGCCAGAATGGCGCTACCCCCGCCCAGAAGTACAATTGACACAGTACAAGTTTTATGGTACTCTTGCTGTAGAAGTTTATATATTGTCCTCTGTACATGCTTCTTCTTCTTGCGATAATGCGTAGCAATGGTTGTTATACCACCTGTCGATAGTACTTTGCTCCCCCTTTGCTTTATTTGATTCTACGTCTCCATCATGAAGCAGTCAGTATTATCAGCTCCGAACTCCTTCCGGGGCGGAGCGAAGCCTGACTACCGTAGGAGGATACCGAAAGATGGCACGAACTCCACTTCTGCATTCACTGCAACGGCTTGCGAACGAACACGCCGAGGCATCAGCGAGAGGCATACCTGTCGAGGAGGTTCGCAGGCTCAGACGCGCCGAAATCAGCCGTCGCGACCTTCTCAAGAGCGCTGGCAAAATCGCGGTTGGCCTCACACTCTCCGGCACGCTGGCCGGTCGGGCGCTCATTGCCCATGCGGGAAGCCCACCGCGCATTGCTATTATCGGCGGTGGGATCTCTGGGCTGAACGCGGCGTTGACCCTGCAGGGCGCCGGCTATAGCTCAACTATTTACGAGGCTTCGTCGAGCGTGGGAGGGCGTATGCACTCCGATGCCAGTAGTTGGGCTAATGGACAAACCACTGAGTGGTGCGGCGAGTTGATCGATACACGCCATAAAACGATCCTGCAACTGGCCCAGCGTTTTGGACTGCAGACCGTCGATCTCCTGCAAGCACAGCCCATGAGTTCCCAGGATACCTATTTCTTCTTCAATCAGTACTACCTTCAGAAGACAGCCGATGGTGACTTTCAGCAGGTGCATAATGTGCTGCAAGGCCAGCTACAGGCGGCGCCTTTCCCCACGGTCTATAACAGCTATACCTCCACGGGGTACCAACTTGACCACCTCAGTCTCTACGATTGGATCGAGCAGTATGTCACTGGCGGCCACAGGTCCAATATGGGGCAGTTGCTCGATGTCGCCTACAATATCGAGTACGGTCGCGAAACACGACTACAGAGTTCGCTGAACCTGGTGTATCTGCTCGGCTTTCAGCCGCAGCCGGGCAACTTCCGCATCTTTGGTAGTTCCGATGAACGCTATCACATCGTCGGTGGGAACCAGCAGTTGCCCACGGCGATTGCAGCCAGTCTGCCCGCCGGTTCCATCAAGCTCAAATGGCGCATGACGGCCATTGCTACCAACGCGGACGGGAGCTATACCCTGACCTTCTCCACGCCGAGTGGAACGCAAACAGCCACCGTCGACCGCGTGATCCTGACCTTGCCCTTCAGCGTGCTGCGGACCCTGAACTACTCAAAGGCAGGGTTCGATACCCTCAAGCAAACGGCCATTACCCAGCTAGGCTACGGGACCAACTCGAAGTTGCAGTTGCAGTTCGATACGCGTTTCTGGAACGGGACGGGTGCCTGGCCGGGAATCAGTACCGGCAATATCTATACCGACGTCGGATTTCAGAATTCGTGGGATGTGACGCGCGGGCAAGCTGGTACGACAGGCATCATCGTTGACTATACCGGTGGCAACATCGGCGCTTCGTATCAGCCCAGCGGGCCGTATTCGTTGAGTTCTGATCCGCTAGTCCAGCAGTACGCCAGGAACTTGCTCAAACAAATGGAGGAAGTCTGGCCGGGAGCAACCGCTCACTACAACGGCACAGCCACCCTGAGCTATCCGACGGGAGATCCCAATCTTCTCGGCAGTTACTCGTGCTGGCTCGTTGGACAATATACGCTCTTCAGTGGCTACGAAAAAGTGCGTCAGGGCAAGATCCATTTCGGGGGCGAACACTGCTCGATCAACTTCCAGGGCTTCATGGAAGGGGGCGCGCAAGAGGGAGCACGCGCGGCCAATGAGATTCTGACCGATTATAAAAACGGCGTCTTCCCTTGATGCTCCTGGCTCACGACTTGGCTCGACTTTTCAATCGCCCTGCCCATGCACCAAAGCACTTGACTTTTATCGTTCTATCAAACAAAATTGTAACAAGCCTGCTGTTTGTTTGTGACGCCTTTGTTGTAGGGGTCATGGCATGTGAGATTTCTGTTCTAAGGAACGTATTTCTTCTAGGAGTAGGCGAGTGCGCCACCGATCAGGTGTGTCCCAAATCATGGTTTCCATGCGGGATCTGTAGTTCGGCTTGTACACGTTATTTGGATACTGTATGTAAAAACCGCTGGAGAGGTGGCCAGCGGTGGAATTTGATGAGGGATAGGCCGGGGTCTGTAAGGAGCAATCATGGTGCAACAGGACTGGTCTGATGATGACCTTGCCCAAAGGCTGCATGAGCGTAACCCGGAGGCTTTGGAGACGCTTATTTCCCGCTATTCTCGAGAAATCTATTATTTTATTCGCGTAGTTTTGGATGGCATTGGCGTTGCGCAAGACGCCGAAGAGTGCGTCAATGATCTCTTCGTAGCAGTTTGGCAAGAGATTGACTCGTTTGACCCCGTACGGGGAACGCTGCGTACCTGGTTAACGATGCGCGCAAAGTATATCGCATTGGATCGACGGCGCCAATTGTGTCGCCGCCAGGCATACAATTTGCAATCGGCAGAAGAAAGCCGCCAATGGGTGTCATCTGACCACAATGGTGGACGAAAAGCCTATGGTTGGGGAAGCTATGATGGTGACAATAGGGTCACTCTTCCTCCACATCCAGAATCTAGCATGGAAAACTTATTGGAACAAAGTGAGAGGCGCGAAGAATTGCGCCTGGCCTTGGCGACGTTGCCTGAGCTTGACCGCTATCTGATTTATCAACGCTACTTTAAATTCGCTAGCACCGAGGAACTGGCAGCGAAGACTGGACTTACCCGTCACGCTGTTGATACTCGACTCTGGCGAGCGCGGAAAAGCTTACGTGAGACGCTCAAGGAGCATTCACATGAGTATGAGCGAATTTGAAAGACAAATGAACACATGGGCTAGGGATTTCTCGACCCTCTCAATGCAAGGGCAGGATCTGCCTGACGATTTTAATGATGACGATCTGGCTTTTGCTCGGGAGTTGGATGAACTCTTTGCATTACATAAAGAGGATATCCCGCCTTATTATGTTCAGACACTCCTGGATTCTGAAGAACCCCGATACCAGCCAGTTGAACAGGGCTTTGAGCTTAAAACGCGTGCCCGTGTATTTCGCCGTCTCAAGTTGCGCCGCCGTCTCTTTCAACGCGGTCGTCCATCTCTTCGTTCGTTAATGAGCGAGGTGCCCCTGCGGCGTTCACTGACCGCCAGCGCTGCTTTCTTACTGATCGTGTTTATGACGGTCATGCTCACCGGAGCGTCCTTTGCTTCAGGCGTAGCGATTTTACTGCATGGCGCTAAATCTGGGGTCCTCCTGGTGCATGAATATCCGGCTGTGCTTACACATACTCCTTACCATGCGTTGCAAAAAGACCCTGATACCCAGCCAATGATCACCTTGTTGGATGCCCAGCAACAGCTTCATTCATGGAATATGTACTGGCCTCAGACGCTGCCGGATAACTACAGCTTGACCGATAGCTTTCTCTATCAAGAGCCGCACCAGAGTTGGGCCGACGGTCCCTTTATGGAATTTGATTATTCACTTTCCGGTATACCGGTACATGGTACTGGCGAACTCGCTATACGCGAATTTAAGCTCAAAGCAGACGTAAGTGTTCTCCAGGTAGTGAAAGATGGCTCGACTACAGCCTTGAAGTATGACCAGAATGGCGGGGCAACGGCGATCTATGTAGATGGCCAGTGGATGTTACGTAATAAATTTCAAGTCCCGATCTGGGTCTATGGCCAGCGTAGTGAGCTGATTTATCAGAAAGACGGCATTGTCTTCTGGATTGTGGGCGACCAGCGCGATGGCATCAATCAAAAAACCATGCTCAACATTGCAAGTTCACTTCAGGCGATCCATATCAGTCACGTATTACCTCAGGATAGTAAGAATAGCCCCTACGCGGTAACGCTGCTGAATGGTGATGTCAATGGGCCGTTTACGGGCGATATCCTGGCCATCACCCCCGACAATAGTAATATGGCCACGTACTTAACCCTGGTTGGCTCTCAACAATACAATCCAGATAATCCTTACCCGCCCCATTCCCGCTAACAATCAATGAGAGGTTATGGGTTTTGCAGACCACCAGGGAAAGCAGGTAGCCTTCACCATCGGTATCCCCCTATCGTCTCCATCATCATGAGAGGTTATGGGTTTTGCAGACCACCAGGAAAAGTTAACCTTCGCAGTCGGCATCCCCTGTCATCTCCATCATCATGAGAGGTTGTGGGGGTTGGTGGGGGGGGGGTGGGAAGACCAAACACCAAAAAAAAAAAAAAAAAAATTATGAGTAG